>JAHDGN010000299.1 GCA_020627645.1 Akkermansiaceae bacterium | reverse complement strand
ACCCGCGTGAGGGCGCCTTCTTGCCATCACTCAGCCTACTCAGCAAGAACTTTTCGAATCAAAATCGTCCCCATTCGTCAAAAAGGAACACAAATTCCAATGTGGATGAATTCTAAAAATTTACTTAAGAACCGCAAAAACCCCTCCAGAAAACCCGTTTTTTTAGGCGTTCAGACCATTTTGCGCAGAAATTTAAACTTTAAAATCAGCACCTCTAAACCATCCCCCTTTTTCCTTTCCTCAACTCCATCACCATTCCAACGTCATCGTCAAAAGAACAACTGCTAACCCCTCGATTTAAAATGCGTTGCATCCAATGCGGTCACCTCAACGACAAAGTCATCGACTCCCGATCCTCAAAGGACGGAACTTCGATCCGACGTCGCCGCGAATGCCTCAACTGCGGATCCCGCTTCACCACCTACGAACAAGTCGAACGTACCGAACTCCGCGTCGTCAAACGTGACGGCACTCGCGAAGCCATCAACCGCGAAAAACTCTTCCGCGGCCTCGTCAAAGCGTGCGAAAAACGAAAAGTCTCCATGGACGTCATCGGCCGAGCGGTAGACGAAATCCTCTCCGAACTCCACAAAGACCACCTCAACGAAGTCCCATCCGAAGTCATCGGCGCCAAAGTCATGGACAAACTCCACTCCATCGACCCCGTCGCCTACGTCCGATACGTCTCCGTCTACCGCCAATTCGACAATGTCGGCGAATTCATCAGCGAAATCCAAGCACTCGAATCTCGAGCCCGCCAAGACGCCCTTCAAAGAAAACTCTTCAAATAAAACAAAAAAACCACCACCCCAATGATCTGTTTAGCAGGAAACCTTCCCGCCCTCCAAATCGGACATCAACACGTCACCGGATACCCCACCGACTGGATCGACGAAGCACTCTCGCGCGCTGCCCACGCATGCAACCGCAACGACTTTCCCTTCATCTCCGATATCCGCGACGGAATCATTCACTATCTTGAAAACCGATGCCCCCTTCAAGTTCTCCCAATCGAAAACCTCTTCGAACGAATGCAAGCCATGCTGAGAAAAATTGGTTGCCCAGCCATTGCTGATCACCTCTCCCCTCTTGCCCCTCCCATCACCCTCTCCCTTGTCGGCCCCGCCATCCAGGCTGGCAAAGGGCTCGAACCCCAATTCTTCCACCTCCTCGATCAAGAAATCAAACTCCTCAAAGCATCAGGAGCCGAATCCATCCGCTTTAGCGACCTGAACGAAGCCATCGACTTCCTGCGGGGGCCCCAAACGACCAAATCAATCAGGATAAAACTTAAAAACGACCTCATCAACTTCCTCAAACAATACGAACAACCAACCCACCCCACGCAACGCACCGTCCACCTCACCCTAGACCTCTGACAGACTACCGACCAATGACTCTCTTCGAAAAAATCATCACCCGCGAAATCCCAGCCGACATCATCTACGAAGACGATCACTGCCTATGCTTTCGCGACATCGCCCCGCAAGCTCCCTCACACCTCCTCCTCATTCCCAAAAAGCCCATCCCCAGAGTCGCCCTAGCCCAAGCCGATGACCAACAACTTCTAGGACACCTTCTGCTCAAAGCCGGTGACATCGCCCGACAGCAAGGGTATGCCGATGACGGCTTTCGCATCGTCATCAACAATGGCCCCCACGGCGGAGAAGCCGTCCCGCATCTCCACCTCCACCTCCTCTCCGGCCGCCAACTCACCTGGCCCCCAGGTTAAATTAGAGCCTGTCCCAAAAGAGCGAGCCATTGAATTTGTGGGATTGCAGGGGTTTTTTAAAGAGGTATAGGAGGCAAATTTGCCTCCTATGCCCAAAATTCGAGGTCTATAAATTGGTTTAGCCAAACTAAATTTAAGATCTTCGAACCGTGCAGAGCATCACCTTTCATCCCTTCCTTCGTCCAGTCTTACCTGAAGTTAATGGCTGTAAAGAATACCGCGAAGCACGCCAACTTTTCATTCGCATCGACAAACTCCTCGTCACCTCTGGCTTGGAAAACGAATTCATCGATCTCTGCATCCAACATCGTGGTGATGACCTTGAAAACATTAGCCCGAAACGCCTTGAGTTCATCGCCCGCCACTGTGTCCTCGCCCTGCGCTGTAACATTGCACGCAGCATCACAAAGCTCGACCACCGTGATTTCTGCATCCGTCTCGCTGACAGTCAGTTGCTTCAATGGTTCCTCCAGATCGGTCGGATCGAAGGAGTCAAAGCCTTCGCCAAAAGCTCCAGTGATCGCTTCGCCCACATCATCGATGAAGATGTTCTGAGAGCGATCAATGCACGCCTCATTGCCCTGCTCGCTGGCACTGATCGAACCGCCGGCCCCATCGACATTGGCCTCAAAACTCCAATCAATTTTGATGACATTTACTTCGATAGCACCTGCCTCAAAGCGCCCATCCACTTCCCTGTCGACTGGGTCTTGCTCCGAGACGCCACCCGCACCCTCATGAAAGCCACAGCCCTCATTCGCCGGGCCGGTCTGCGTCACCGCATGCCTCAAGAACCTCTCCAGTTTTTAAGCGACATCAACACCCACTGCATGAAAATGACTGCTAAATTCCGCACCAAAGACGGTCGCAAACATCGAAAAGTCGTTCTCCGTGACATGAAAAAACTCTCGAAACGAATTGCCAAACACGCCCGGAACCATCTCAAACTTCTCACCTTCCATGGCTCCAAAACTAAACTCAGCAAAGGTCAAATCAGGCAAATCTCTGAGCGTATCTAAAGCATCCTCGACCACCTCCCCGCTGCTATCAAACAAGCTCACGAAAGAATGATCGGAGGTCGCAAGCTCCCCAACTCTGAAAAAATCCTCAGCCTCTATGACCCCGATGTGCAAGTCCTCAAAAGAGGGAAAAGCGGAGCTGAAGTTGAATTTGGAAACAACCTCTGGCTCGGTGAAACCAACGAAGGGCTCATCATCGATTACCTCCTTGAAAAAGAAAAAACCAGTGACCCGAAACAAATCAAACCCTCCCTTGATCGCCTCCTCAAAAAACAAAATCTCCCCCTCAAAAACGTCTGGGGAGATCGCGGGATTTATAGCAAGGCTAACGACGTACTTTTAGAAGAAAACGGGATCCGAAGCGGCCTCTGTCCCCGTGAAGTTGGCGAACTTCGAGACCGCCTAGAAAACGAACCCGGAATGCGTGAAGGAATGAAGCGCCGAGCGGGAACCGAAGCGCGAGTGAGTATCATCATTCGCGACTTCATGGGCAAAGTTCCACGAGCGAAGGGATTTAGGAATCGTGAAATGATGGTGGGCTGGGCAGTCCTGAGTCACAACCTTTGGGTTCTTGCCCGCCAGCCACAAGCGGAAGTGAACCTAGAATCCGCAGTTGAAACCTAAAATGACTCTCGAAATCCATTGTCGGGTGTAATTTAAATCCGAAAGATGGGCGCGTTTTCGTTTCACCCTCTGGGTGAATGAGATTGGAAACCTTTGACGGAGGTCACGCCCTACAGCGATCAGCAATTCCCATTCCTTGAGCCACTTCCAACTGCGGATTCTAGGGTGAAAGAGAATATTGAATCCCAAGTGCCGGAGGCAGCCTGACAGGCAAGAGCTATTTCCTGAAGTGAATTGCAAGTGGAGTCCAGAAATGAGGTTGCTCAATGCGGAGCCATCTTTTGGAAATACAAAAACGAAGGTTTTATGCCCAAAAATAAGAAAAATCAGCTCAATTTGGCGATCAAACATAGCCAGTCCACCAAGAGCTGTAAAAACAGCATAACCATCATCGGAAATTCACGGGTTTTGGGACAGGCTCTATGTAGGCTCCGTTTGCCAGTTCATTTTCCCCGTCCTTAAAGGGTTTGGGCATTGTATCCTGGTAACTGAATAACTGCCGGATTAATAACTCAGCCAGAGACTTTTCAGCTGAAAACAAGAACTAAACACTCTCAGACGACAACAGACGACGTCGACAAGACTCTTACCAAAAAACTCCTCATGACATGGCATAGATCAATTCAAAATACATGTGAAATAGCCGTTTATGACAACATCGAAGGGGGATAAACTCTCCAGTCCATCACCCAGAAAGCAAATCCTCCACAGCATCCCGCAGGAGCTCCCTATAATCATCAGCAGTCACCTCATAGCCACCAAATCGCCTCAAATGATCGGTCATCCACTGTGTATCCAATAGAACGACACCCTCGTCACGCAACCACTCCACTAAGGCAACCAAAGCCACCTTACTAGCATCAGTCTTTCGACTAAACATGCTTTCCCCAAAGAAAGCTCGCCCAATCCTCACCCCATACAAGCCCCCCTGCAACCCCTCGTCATCCCAACACTCAACCGAATGCCCAAACCCTTCATCATAGAGCCCCAAATAACTTTCCCTAATCACCGAATCAATCCAAGTCTCTTCCCGATCCGCACACCCATCTAGCACCTCCTCAAAAGCCGTATCAAATCTCACCTCAAAAGGTCTCTTGCGAAGCGCCCTCTTCAATCCATGTGGAATATGAAAACGATCGTCCAACGGAATAATTCCACGCTCCTTTGGCTGAAACCAATAAATCTCCCCATCTTCAGCCATTGGAAATACTCCCTCCAAATACGCCCCAATCAAAATATGCGCAGGAATTCTTTCCACCTCCTCAGTATCCCTACTCTCTCTTCACCCATCAACCTATTTCCCAACGAACAATCTCGATTTAGGATTCTGACTTCCAACTT
>JAHDGN010000298.1 GCA_020627645.1 Akkermansiaceae bacterium | reverse complement strand
AGTTCTCGCACTTGTCTTCTAGTATGAAGGTAACATTAATCGTATCGTTTCCACTTCCACCAAACTGAAGATCAATGCCCTCCGCCCCTTCTAACAAATCATTAAATTCACCTCCTAACATCAAATCTCCAAAAACAAGATCATAGCTACAATTCCCAAGCGTCACTTTAATCTCGTTGCCAGCCGTAGCAATCAGTTGATCTTCACCTGCCTCAGCAAGCGCAAACAACGAATCACCCAACATCACATTCGACCACTGTTCATTATCCTCTGCATCACTCAAAAGGATATCGTTCCCCTTCCAACCAACGATCAAATCATTGTGAGCATCGCCAAACATCCGATCGTTACCAGGACCTCCAAATAAGAAATCCCAATGAAAACCTCCATCAACACGATCATCTCCAGGTTCACCAAAGGCAAGATCTACCCCATCTTCACCCTCAATACAATCGTCTCCGGGCTGGTTACTCTGAAAAATACTTTCGATGAGCAACATCGCATCCCCGAACAAAACATCCACCCCTTCTCCTCCATGAAGAAAATCATCATCTCCCATTCCTAACAAAATATCAATCCCCTCTCCCCCTCGCAGAATATCATTCCCCGAAAGCCCTAAAACCAAATCAATCGTGCCTCCTCCCCCCGAAAGCAGATCATTCTCGATTGTTCCAATCACCAAATCGATTCCGTTCATTCCAAAGACCATGGCCGACATATTGTCAATCGAAGGAACTCCGGTAGAACAATCAATCGGATCAGGCGTTGTCCCACTGTCATCCGGCAAGATCCAAGAATTGATCAAATCCGAAATCTGGTCAAAAATTCCAAACAATTTCTCACCCAACTCATCTTCCTCACTCTTTGCCCCACTTTTTGCAACCGCGGCAGGATCAAAATCGACCCTCCCTAAATTATTCTCTGCCGAAAGATCGCCACTCACTTGTCCAACTTTTTGGAAGATCGATAAAACCTCTTCACGAACGGCAGCGTCAATAGCGCCACCTTGAGTTTCTGCCGCCCCCTCAAATGGTGACAACATCGTGTGAATCTGGCCATCAACCTCGTCTCCAACTTCGATCGCCAAATCCTCCAAAAGCTTCAACCTTCCATTCAAATCCCCCAATGACTCGTTCAATTGCCCAAAGAATAACTTTTCTAGCTTATCAATTTCTCCATCCCTGACATCTTCAAAAATCTCCTCATCTTTATTGATAAGATCATCCAAGCGATCCAAACGAAGCTCCAATGAATCAAGCTGTTCTTCCACTGCCAGTGGAGTAAGCGTTGTATCATCATCAGGAAATTGCTCATCATATGCATCTCCTTCTCGCTCATCACTCAGAGCCAATTCCGCTTCTTCCCAATTAATTTCAATCGCATCAATGTTGGCCTGCCACTCATCCTCATACTTCTCCAACTTGGAATCATAATCACTGACTTCGCCATTGGTTAAAATGAGCTCCATCTGAAGTTCATGAGCCTCGACTAACTTTTCAAATTTTCCGATCCTTAGCTCAAGCTCCGTAATCGCCAATTCAATCACTTCTTCATGGTTGGTCTCCCAATATTCCTTAAACCCAACCTGAACACCTCTCGCTTCGCTCATTAAATCCAAGAGCTTTGGAGAAACAGCGTTCGGCAAAATATCTTTCGCGACCTGCTCTGCGACCTCTCCATAACCCTTCTCCAGTTCGTTCAAAGTCGACTTCAATGCATTCAGCGCTGGAACATGGTCAACATGCCCAGGTTGGTTTTTCGCCAAAAATCCCCCAACTGAAGATAATCCGATATCGTTGCCACTGTGTAAATAGACCTCCAACTCCGCGACCTCCGAAAAATAATTTCCCGCAATTCCATCTAACATGAAAAACTGATCAGTCCCCGCACCCATATAAACGAGAAGACGATCAAGGTCAGCAACCGGAACCGTATCGACAATCGACGCTCCTGAGGATACGACCAGATTGCCCCCCGCAGCGTCATAAAACGCCATCACAATATCATTCTCCCCCGTTCCTGTAATGCAAAGAACCCCATCCGAAGCCAACTGACTCTGATCCACCTGAACGGTATTTGTGACCGTATGGGTCATCACCTGGACATCGTCAACCACCGCAACAAACTCATCTCCAGAACCCGTTTTCTTATAATCAGCAACAAAACCAATCTCCAAAACCACACTCTCCACCCCGTCCTGCACATCTAACCCCGCATGATCTCGCAAATGAATGGTCTCCCATGTTGCTGGCAAATGATCAGGGCGAAAGGTCGCAACGGTCTCCTCCTGCACAGTAGCGCCACTTGAATCAAGCCCGATCAATCGCACACGCCCCTTTGAATATTTGCCAGCAACCAAATTCACCTGGAATGAGGCCAACAGACTGACCAAACCACTCGAAGCTGCAGTCTGAACATCAGGGGACAGCTCAAACCGCTGACGTAAAATCGCATAATCATCTTCCTTAGGCTCCTTCCCATCATCCGTACCCCTAACGTTCTCAAAACTCACAAGCTGATTTCCCTCCACTGCATCTAAATCACCTTCCTGAGCCTTCCCTTGAACATCTTCCCCATACCACTGACCTAAAGTCATACTCGAAAAATCATTCGGAGCATTCGATAGAGAACCAACCCCCTCAACTCCACCGTTACCAAATCCACCGACAGCTTCCTCGCCTGCCCCATAGAGTGCAGCACAAGAGATCAAAAGCCCAACGAACAAAACGCTCACGCGCCGAATCCTAACAGAGTTCATCTAATTTTTTGTGTGAAGTGTTTGCGCCCCAATTTGGGGGCGTGAGGGAGGTATCAAAGAGGTTCCAGGCTGCCTAGAAAAAAACAACGGGACACATCTCAGCCACCGATAGTGATTGCAATCAACTATCGATAAGAGAGTTCCCAATCAAGAAACCCCAATGGCTCCACAGTTCCAATGACTCTCAACAGAGCACCCCGAAGAAGGTAAAAAAAGAAACCCAGCGAACTTAAATCAATCGCCAGACTGCTGCAGTAACGTTTCTTTTAGATCAATTGCCCGACTCAAGACATTCTTCCCACCTACGAAATTAACATGACCCAACTTGCGACGCCCCTCCGTCGCCGTCTTCCCATAGAGATGCAATTTTGCTCCTTCGGTCTCCACAATAGCTCCGATATTCAAATCAGGCGTCCACATATCACCCAATAAATTCAACATCACAGAATCCCCAAGCAATTCAGTCGACCCCAAAGGCAAACCACACACAGCTCGCAATTGCTGCTCAAACTGCGAGGTCACACAACCATTCATCGAATAGTGCCCAGAATTATGAGGACGCGGTGCTATCTCATTCACCAAAACCCGTCCCGATTTTTCCACAAAAAATTCTACCGCCAGCAACCCTCGATAGTTCAATTCTTCAGCTAACCTCACTGCCACCTCTTCAGCTTCCTTTCGCGTCTCGGCTGGCACCCGAGCAGGCACAATCGTCAGATCTAAGATATGATGACGATGCTCATTCTCGCCGACAGGGAAGGTCACACACACTCCATCTCTCCCCCTCGCCACCAAAACCGAAACTTCACACTCAAAATCCACAAACCCCTCTAAAACCGAAGGCTGCTCCTCCACGGAAGCCCAAGCCGACTCTAACTCATCTGCCGAACAAATTTTAACCTGACCCTTCCCATCATAACCAAAAGCCGCCGTTTTCAAAACACCAACCGGCCCAACCGCCTCATAAGCATCCTTCAGTTCCTCAAGTGAATTGACCAAGGCAAATGGCGCACATGGAATCCCATGCTCTTTCAGAAAACGCTTCTCCCGAGAACGATGCTGACTAACCCCAATACTCTCGGCAGACGGAAACAATCCCACACCATCTTCTACACTCCTGAGAGTCTCCAACGGTATATTCTCAAATTCCACCGTCGCAAAATCCACCTTCCAACAAAACTCTTCCAAGGCACGTTCATCGTCAAACCCCTTCAGAATCACTTCATCTGCCACCCCAAGAACTGGCTCCGCTGTTGGAGTCCCACTCCAGACAATCGTTTTCACGCCCATCCGCCGCGCGTCTAAACACAACATTCGAGCCAACTGACCACCACCTAATATTCCTAACGTCATCATTACACTTCAGGTGGCAAAACTTTTCCCAAAACCATCTCCCTCTGGTTTTCTCGAAATTGCTCCAACTTCGAACTCAATTCTCCATCACCCGTCGCTAAGATCGATACCGCAGACAACCCTGCGTTTGCAGCCCCAGCCTCACCAATCGCGTAAGTTGCAACCGGTACCCCTTTCGGCATCTGCACAATCGACAACAATGAGTCCATTCCACTCAAAGCACGAGACTTCACCGGAACACCCAACACCGGTAAAACTGTCATCGCCGCAACCATCCCTGGCAAATGAGCTGCGCCTCCAGCCCCAGCAATAATCACCTTCAAACCTCGCTCCTTGGCCGACTTCGAATACTCAACCAACAACTCTGGAGTCCGATGGGCACTCACAACCTTAGCCTCATACTCCACCCCAAATTCCTCCAAAACCTCCACCGCCTTCACCATCGTCGGCCAATCCGAATCACTCCCCATCACGACCCCGACCAAAGGATTATTTGATTCACTCACCCCCGGAGTATCTCCTCCATGAAAAATTCCTCAACTCTCAATTATCAGGGTGTGATTTTAAATGAAGTTTTTTGAATTTTAGACTTGTACTATTTTGAACA
>JAHDGN010000297.1:766-4720 GCA_020627645.1 Akkermansiaceae bacterium | reverse complement strand
CTGGAAATCTCATTCTCTAAATCCCAAACAAGACCTTCATCAGCCAATCTATACTGCCCCCACATCCAAGCCCCCGCATCAACCGAGCCCCTCCTTACCACTTCCGCCCCTTTCCGCGACTTCCGTGGTTCCTCCCACCTCAACCGAGCTTGGCAAGCCCTCCCCCCATTCGTCCCTAATTCGCGAAGATGAGCGGATCGAACACCTCAACAACCAAGCCCCTCAACCAGGAACTCACAAGTTTCCACTCTACACTCACAACTCGGTCGCAGGCCGTTACGGCACCACCACCTCAAGCTTGCTTGCATAAATCCGCTTTGGATCCCCGAACTCCTTCATACTCCAAACCATCGTCTTTGTAGACAACTTTGGTTTTACCGTCGCCACCTCCATCCCATTCACCATCACCTTCACCGGCTTACTCAAATCCAACAGCTTCTCATCCAACCAAACCCGCAACTTCAAACCACTCGCCGAAGTCACCTCCCCCTGGTCGGTCAACTCCTGCTGCCAATCCGCAAATTGCACCTTCTCATCATTGACCGTCGCCGTCGCATCAATGGAAATCTGATTCAACTTCCGATCCATCTTCGCATCCAAATAAACCACCTTCTTCTCCAAATCATTCACCGCCTGCAACCAGTATGCCCCCTTCGTCTTCACCCCAGCATGCTCAAACATCGTGTAAACAACGCGATCAGGATTCGGATTCCTCTTATGTTGCAACAACCAAGTCGGTCCAGGCTTATAGTTGATCCCATGCCCACGCCCCTGATGAATCTTCAAATGATGCACATAACCACCACCATCTTTCTTACGATACTCTTCCAGCAACTTGTGCTTCACCTCCGCATTCGGACGGCGCTTAAACATGGTGTCTTTCTCACCCACATCCGTCCGAAATGGCAAATTGCGAAGATTCTCTACATGAATGGATGTTCCCGATCCACATGCCATCCCATTCGCCGCCGCAAACCAATCCGGGTAGCGGCACGATAGCGCCTCCGTCCCATAACCACCCTCCGAAATCCCCAACATATAAACCCGATTGGGATCCACCTCCCAATACAACAAAGCATGACGAATCATCGCCTCAAACGCCTCCACGTTGAACTCCTTCCACAACGCCCCTGATTATCATCCACCATTCTCGGAATGAAATAAATCATCCCCTCCGGATAAACTCGCGCTGACAAATTCAACTGCGCCCTCCACTCGCGGCTATTCACCGGCCAAGCATGCGGATGCTTCAATTTGTCACCCGTCCCACCTCCACCGTGCATTGCGATCGCTAACGGCCAACCACCCTCGGGCTTCTTTCCCCTCACCACAACCAAATACGGCATCTCTAAACCCTTCCCAATCTTATACTTCCCAGAACGTAACTCGACCTTTTTCTGCCCTCCATCCTGAGGCGCGTCCAACGCCGTGGGCGCCAAAAATTTCTTTTTCCAACCATTCTTTTCCGCGGCTTTTCCATAGGCCTCAAAAACTTCACCTCGCAACTTCTCCACCTCATCTAACTTCACCTCCACATCCTCAAAGGCAGTTTTCTTCCCCTTCAAAGAAGAAACAAACCAATCCTCCATCGTAGCCGTTTTTGCCATAGCTCCCCCAGCTAAACCCAAAACTCCCAATCCAATCACAAATCTTTTCATCTTTTTATCTACTACTAATCAAATCATTCACTTCAAAACCGGACCGGCAGGACGCGCTCCCCTCACCTTCCGTGATGACGAAGAAGTCGGATAATCCCTCAACAAAACTCCAAACTCCTCAATCCCCTTCTTCTTATCCCCCAGATTGTAATATGACAAACCTAACCACAACTGCGCATCATCTAACAACGTACACCTCATCCGATCCTTCTCAAGAATATGACGAAACATCTTCCGAGCCCCCTCACCCTCACCCGCAGTCACTAACGATCGACCATAACAAAATCGCACCATTGGTGCCGCCGGGTTTTTGTCATTCACCTTCAACCACGTCTCAAATTTCTCCCGACCTCCATCATCCAACCACTTCTTCATCACATCTTTCCCGCCCATGTTAGCCTCACTCTCCTGGCGTAACTTACGATACTCCCCATAGCTACTCCCCAATACGGCCTCGACTCTCTTCCGACAATAAGCATTAGCCGCTTTCATCGCTGCTTCGTAAGTTCCCAACCCACTCACTTCCGCAAACAACTTCTTGTAATCCTTACCAGCTAACAAGCCCTGACAATAAGCCTTAACGTTACCTTCCTTCAAAGAATCCAACCACTCAAACGCCAAAGCGTCCTCCATATAATCAGAAACCGTATGCTTCGGATCATCAATTCCATCCAAAGTTTTCAAAGGGTCCTTCTTGCCAACCATCTCATTGCACAAAACAGTATACATTCTCGTCTCCGTATCCCTCGTCCCATAAACCGCCAACCCTTCCTTAACCCAAGATGGCAAATTTTCGTAACTTTGTCCCATCAACCCCTTAAATCCCGCATGCTTCAACTCGTGCGCCAGAGTCACTTGATACTCATTTGGACTCGCCGCCAAAAAATGGGTGAAGATTCGAACCACCGTGACCGGCTTATTATCAACACCCACCACAAAAGCCTGCCCCTTTAACCCATTTCTTGCTCCAGGCTTAGCATCCGCCAATAGAATCAACATCTGAACATTCTCTCGCAAGTTAACCCCTAAAATTTCCTCCACCATAGCATAACCAGCCTCCAGATCTTTCTCCAACGTCGCAAGAGAACGCTTGATTCGAATATCATCCTTAAATTTCCCCTCGTACTTCACTAATCCATGGTCACCAATCTCCCAATCGGGATTAATGTACCCCAAATACTTCTTCGCCATCTTGACATGCTTACCCTTAGGGAATTTTTTAAGGTAGTCCTCAAGCAAAGGCTTCGCCTCGTCAAACTTCCACAACCGAAAGTGACTATAACCGTAGATAAAAGTCCAATAATCGACCCAAGCAGACTCCGGATCCTTCTTCAAATTCACCTTTGCCTGCGCAATGCAAGCTTCCAACTCTCTCAGCTCATTATAACAAGCCAATAACTGCTCTCGAGCCGACACCGCATTCTTACCCTCCGGAAACAAATCCAAATACATCCGGAAAAATAAAGAAGCCTCCTTGATATCATTCTTACCCACACTCCGACCCGCACCTTCAAAAATCGCGTCACCCAACTCCTTCGCATAAGGACCTTCCACCCCCCGGACTAACCCTCTCGCTACCCTGCGAGCTTTTTTCAACTCACCATCCGCAGCCAATTTCTTCACCTCCTGCGCTCCCTCACGCTGAGCCTCCAACCCAGTCAAAACCGGCTGCTTGTTCGGTTTCTCACGATTCTCCAACCCCTTCGGACCATCCTCACCCAATACCGACCCAGACATCACCAACCCCGCCAACAAAATTTTCACACTCAAATTCATGATTTCTTATCAAACTACTAATCTTACCCCCTCTACGAGACAACGACCGTGCCTGTTTCACCATCCCACGTTCATCCCCAAAAAATGTGGCCAGTGCTACTCAAACAATCCCTCGATCAACCTCTGCAACTCCGGACTCGAACGCCGATAATACTCATCTGCCAGTTTTACATCTCCAGTCCGCTCCATGAAAATTCCCGCGTACGCCTTCGCCTCCGAGCTCTTAGGCTTCAATCGGGCCACCAACCGGGCCATCAAGGCCTGATCCACCAAATCCAAATCACGATAAGCAATCTCAACCCTATCGCCACCCTCAACCTGCTCATACACCAATGTGCGGTCACTTCTCACTTCCAGCAACCGAACTTTCCCCTCCACTTTCGTCAACGACATCGCCAACGGTTTGATCTTCCCATTCTGGCTGAGCTCCCCCAACGAATTTAATAAATCACGATCCAACATCCCCACCATTTCCGCCGTCTCTCACTTGCCGGGGGGGGGGGGGGGGGGGGGGGGGGGG
>JAHDGN010000297.1:0-756 GCA_020627645.1 Akkermansiaceae bacterium | reverse complement strand
CACTTGCCGAGCCCCCCCAGCCACCTCTGGACTCCGATTTTCCTCCCCCCCCTGCAACTCCAAAATCGCACTCTCCACTCCCAAAACCAAAGCCATCGACCCCGTCAAATGTAACCTCGATGAGGTGTAATACCCCTTGTCATACATATCCCGTCCAGGCAACGCCACAAAAGACCCATCATGACAACGCGCCATATTAATCCAGGCCTTATTATATTCCATCATCTCACGCACGGTCTTTCTATCATCCGAAACCAAGGTCCCCAACAACCCCCAACACACCGCCAACACACTGTCAGCATGCGCATCATTCAAATACTTCTTCGAATTCACCAACCCCTTCGAAACCGTTCGAATATACTTCCGCCCCACTCCACTCTCACCCGCTAATCGATGCGCCACCAAAGCTAATCCCTGACGCCCAGCTGCCGCATAAGCCCCCTGGTGCGTATGATAACCAATATAACCATTCTCCTGGGTACTCTTCCTCAAATAATCAAAACCCAAATCCACTTTCGCCTGATCCACTTCCACCCCACATTTTTTAGCCAATTCCCAAGCCGTCAATCCCAGCGCCGTCGTAATATTCATCGTTCCATAACCATCAATCTTCGTCACGTGCCCCATTCCTCCCGTCCGGAACTTGTGTCCCACATTCCCCATGTCCCCATGAGTCCGATCCTTGTAGTTCCGCATATCCTCAACCTGAGCCTCCTCTAGTTTAGCCGCCAAAGCCTGAATCGTATCCAAAACCAT
>JAHDGN010000296.1:1688-4726 GCA_020627645.1 Akkermansiaceae bacterium | reverse complement strand
GTCATCTCGAGTGTTCGTCATGGCGGGTTGAAGCGCAACCTAAGCAGCTTCTTACACGCAGATCCCACCAGGAGAGGAAGTAACGGGCAACCAATTGACGTCAGAAAGCCTCATAGTATTAAGTCCCTGAGCACAGATAGGGTCCATTATGTTGGTATTTCTCCAGAGGATCGGTTGATCGGCCCACCGAACCAAGTCATCGCTGATTTAAGACAAGAAAACTTTGAAGATTCAGGTTATGATGATGTTGCCCCGACCTTTGAAGTGCTTTGGAGTTGGGCTGATCTCTCTGACCAATTTGAGTTTGGGAAAAAGGGGGTTACTGGTATCAGGGAGCGTAAGGCGTGGGGAGATGCCCCAATGCGAGGTGTTTACGACTACGGGACCGGCCGAAATGCTTTCATCAATAATGCTGGTAGAATAAATGTATATGATGATGAGAATAAGCAGCCGGTAGATCCGAGAAACCTTAGTGAAATTAAAATCGTACCGGTGGTCGTCGAAGCTGCGACTTATTATAACTTGGCCAGTTATCGTCGAGAAGACGGGAAGTATGTCCTCAGATTATGTTTATATCCCCGAATTGCGTTGTGGAATCCCTACAGCGTTGAGATGCGCTTGGATAAGCCAATGATGATGCAGATGTTTCTCCATGGAAAAAAAGGGGTGACAGTCATCGGTACGGATGATCAAGGTAAAGAGACGCGCCATCTGCAGCAGCTTTATTTTGGCGGTATTGATACAAACAGTGGGACTGTTAACTTTGGGGGCTTGCTGGGGCGAGTCTATTTTAAGATGCCTTCTGTGACGATCCCTCCTGGTCAAACGCTTATTTTTTCAAAGGGTGGTATGCCATCGGAGCTTGACCCTGAAAATTCGGTTTATAACGGCAATGTTCTTCAGGCAGCCGCAGCACCATCGTCCGATAGCTATTTCTTCAAAGACTACGAGAAGAGGCCAGACAATAATCGAGACGAAGCTCTTAGCTTTCAACCTGAGGAATTTTATGAGGGTGGTTACAACCGAGGGAACGTCCATTTATATGGTCCTGATAACTACATGTTCATGCTGAAATATTTGAAGAACAACCCGAACAACGTCACTGCCCTTTCTTTTGGTTCTGAGCCGATGATCGCTTATGCTAGTGTTTCTTTGCAAGCAGGTGGGGGGGATGAGTATCCGGTGCAGTGGGATCAAGCAAACCGCGCACCCGTCTATACTCTAGCAAGTAAAGGATCCCATCTCAGTGCTGGAAAAGACCCGAACCCTTATACAAGGGACGGATTCCGGTTAAGATGGTTAAGGGAAACCGAATCAAATCGAAGTAATGGTAACGAACCTTTTTTGCAGTCTGCAGTTCTTGGGAATTGGAATGTCAGAGCTGCTTACAGCTGTAGAACGCCTTACGACAACGTGACCAACCGTGCTCCTTATTTCCACGGAGTTTATACTCGGGATAACCCAAGCGAGGAGCTTAGCTGGGCCGCTCTGGCGCCTATTTCTCGCGATGGAAATCAAACAGGATTTCCATTCGGTCGGGCTGCGTTTGAGGGTGGTGGCGTTGATAGGGTGATTGCGTTTGAGGTTCCTACTAGAGAGGTCGGGATTCCCTCCTTAGGGTATCTGAGGCATTTGCAACTTTCCGAGTATATTTGGCACCCTAGTTACACTATAGGAACATCGATTGCTGATCCTCGAGTCGCTACTACTGGCACCATTCCGCTTGAGGAACCTGGAGGAGGCAAATATTCGGGGTGGAACAGCGATGGTTTTGGAGATCAATACTGGGCTTATCTATACCGTGATATCGTTTTTCATTTGTGTGATGCTCCGGATGATCCCAAAACGGATAACGAAATTCAGAATTTCTTAATTCATGATTTGGCTTTTGAGGTGAATCATAATCTTTGGTCTGACTTTTTCCTGACTGGTGCTAGGCCGGAGCAAATCGATCGATTTGCAGAGGACCCTATATCAAATCCGCTTGGGAACGGTCGTCTAAGACTCATACCTGGAGATGATGCTGCGGAAGATATGAAAGATTTCTTCAGAGCTGCAAGTCGTCTGATGATCGATGGTGGTTTTGATGTTCATTCGGTTAATAAAGAGTCCTGGAAAGCTTTACTTTCGGCGACTCGGGATACGGCCTATGGATCCCCCTACAGAACACCGTTTCCGCGAACTCTCTTCCCGAAAGGAGCGGAGAATGCCACGGCTGATTATGGACCTGAAGTATTTACCGGGTTCCGCAGTTTAAGTGATGAGGAGATTGACTCCCTAGCTACAGAGATTGTTAGGGAGGTTAAGATTCGGGCACCTTTCTTTGGTTTGGATGATTTCGTGAACCGACGTCTCGCTTACGGCGAAACTGGTGAGAAGGGTGCTCTCGAAGCTTCTCTTGAGAGATCGTTAGTCAATCGAGGCCAAAATGATGAATTTCCAATTCTGAAAGTAGATCTACCAGATGGCAAAAGACTCGATGCTCAAGGTAATCCAAATCAGGGAGATCTCACGATGCTTGATCAGCGGTTGAAGCCTAAGTCGACTGGTTACGGGACTCCTGGGTATATTACTCAAGGAGATGTCTTGCAGGTAATCGGTTCGGGACTGGTCGCGCGTTCAGATACCTTCACCATCAGAACCTATGGAGAGTCGCTTGATTCGCGGGGTCGCGTATTAGCAAGGGCTTGGTGTGAGGCGATTGTTCAACGAACACCGACGCCGATGCGCCCTGACAAGGTGACTGGGTTGAATCCAGAGCTAGTGAATGGGGATGAAGTTGATTTTGGTCGTCGATTTGAGATTGTTTCGTTCCGTTGGTTGAATGCGGATGAAGTCTAGATTTTAAGCACACTTGGTTCAGGGGCTGCTTTTTTGAAGCGGCCCCCTTTTTTTGTGCGGTGGGTGGATGGTCTTGGTGTTGTTGTCCTGATCGGGTGTTCGGCGATGGCTATTAGCGATTAGCGGTGAGCTTTTAGGGGAGCTGCCGCTCCTGCGGCCGAGTTGAGAGTGAGAAGTGATGACTGGTGAGTTCTTGG
>JAHDGN010000296.1:0-1678 GCA_020627645.1 Akkermansiaceae bacterium | reverse complement strand
GAATGGATTGATACGGATTGGGGGTGGATTGGGGGTGGATTGGGGGTGGATTGGGGGTGGATTGGGGGGGGGGGGGGGGAGTGGCCAAGGGGCTGAGAAATTCACCCGGCTATTGGAGCTCTTTTGCTTCGCTACTTGAGTTGATTTGTCGTAAGACTCTCGAGCGATGAGAGGATTTTGTGTTTTAACGAGTTTAGTTTTGTCGGTTGGATGTTTGTGGGGGCATCACCCGGAGGATTCGGAGAAGGCGAAGCGGGTTTCGAAACCGGTTTCGATTGTGACGGATTTGAATGTTTTGAGGAAGGATTTGGCGAAGATGGAGCAGGAGTATGGAGAGCTTCAGGAGGAGGTTGGTTATCGTCGATTGGTGGCGAAGGGATTCCGTAAGAGGTTGGCTTATGTGCGGAAGCAGAAGGAGAAGAATGGTGGAGCTGAGTTGGATTCGGTTTTGAGCGAGTTGGAGGAGCTGAGAACGGGGAGTGATGAGGATTTGGTGATTCGAGTTGGGGAGATGCGAAAGATGAAGTTGAAGGTGGAGACGATGAGAGATTTGGTGGCGAATCATGAGGCGATGGAGAAGCGGAAGAAGATCGTGGAGTTGGAGAAGAAGACGGAGGAGTTGTCGAAGAAGGCGGCGGAGTTGAGGTCGAAGAAGGTGAAGGAGAAGGTGGAAAACGAGTAGGAGAGTTGTGATGTGGAGATTGTGGTTGTGGGTGGTGTTTTGCGGGTCGTTGCAGGCGGGTTGGTTGTTGGATCTAAAGATGGGGGCGGTTGAGGCTGGTGAGAGCGGGCGAGAGCTTTTGGTGGTGGTGACGTCGCTGAAGACTTCGGGTGTGTGTGTGCAGTGGAAGAAGAGGGTGATGGATGCGGAGGGGGTTGTGGATGGTTTGAGGGATCGGTTTGTGTTGGTTCATTTGGATGTTGGGGAGGAGGGAAATCGGGAGTTGGTGAAGGGGATGAAGGTGCGGGGTTTTCCGGCGGCGGTTTTTTCTGATTCTCAGGGGAGGGTGTATTTGCGGGAGGAGGGAATTGTGCCTGGGGAGGTGAAGGATGTGGTGAAGGATTTGTTGGGGAAGTCGGAGGGGTTTCGATCGAAGCAAGAGGAGTTTGTGAAGGTGAGGGGGATGGAGGGTGAGGCGAGGGTGAAGGCTTTGGTGAAGATGTTAGAGGGGGTGGATTTGTTGGAGTATTCTGAGGTGTATGGGGAGCATTTGGAGTTTTTGAAGTCGATTGATGTGGAGGATGCTTCGGGGTTTCAGAAGAAGCATCGGGCGAGGGTGGGTTTTGGGGTGTTGGAGGCTGATTTGGTGAAGGTGTTTCACAAGGATTCGTATGAGGAGGTGGCGAGGTTGGTGGATGGGTATGTGAAGGAATTTGGTCCGGAGGGGGAGTTGTTACAGAAGGCGTTGTTTCGGAAGATGGCGGCTTATCGACATCAGGGGAAGATGAAGGAGGCGGCTGAGGTAGCTCGGGAGATTATTGAGGTGGACGCGGAGTCGGCTCACGGGAAGATGAGTCGGCAGATTTTGGACGGTAAGTTTTGAATGGTGAAGATACGGCCTTCGGCCTTCGGCCGAGTTGAGAGTGAGAAGTGATGACTGGTGAGTTCTTGGTTGTGGAGCGTGGTTGTGGAGGTTGGAACCGCTAATCCTCGCGAATTTGGCTAATCTTTCTTGGT
>JAHDGN010000295.1 GCA_020627645.1 Akkermansiaceae bacterium | reverse complement strand
TCTTCCTGATCACTCAGGCCATCCGAATCTGAATCGGCGAGCCATGGGTTGGATCCTGCATTGTATTCGGCTAACCAGTCGAGACCGTCGTTGTCTGGATCTTGGTTCGTGGTTGTGTGAAAGCGATTTGTGATCTCCCAGGAGTCTGGAATGCTATTGTTGTTGCTATCTGTTGACGTGTCTACGATTTGAATCGCAGAAATTCCAACGGCACCATTGGAGGCTCTGAAACATTCAAGTGAGAATGCGTTCGATGATTGGTTAGCGAAACGAACAACGTTCGAGCGTGGTGCGGCAGATCCCGTGATTTCTTGATAAGGTTCGAAATCCACCTCTGAACCGCTGGAGTACGGTCTCAACGCTATTGTTGATGTCAGAACCTCGTCTTTGCGGAGGTTTGTAAGGGCTCCAAAGTATCCGCTAGCGAGATAGACATAGACATCATAAGTCGCGAAGGAGTTAGGAATATTTGATACTTGAATGACACATGGATGATCTTCGTCTGCTCCGAGGAATCCATTGAGGATGAGGCCAGCGTCAGTTCCATTTGTGCGGGTGCTGCGAACTCCGTCATACAAAAACGATATCGTGGTCGTTGTGGGTGCCCCGGATGCATTCACAATTGAGCCCTCAACAGGTCGTTCAATATCAGACTGGTCGCCTGACCGACGTGGGTCAGTTTGTCCTCCGTTGCCCCATTGTCTGAGTGGGAAGGTGTGGTTCCAATTTGTCTGAGGAACAAGCCCGTTAGGATAGGTGTTTGGCCATAGCCCAGATTCGGGATTTCGGTCTGTTCTAAAGTTAATACCGATCGAACCAGACCAAGTTGGAGGAGTGCTTAGTGCTTGTGATGGGTCGAACCCGGTTGCGATTTCCCACGCATCTGATGCTCCATCGTTGTCTGTATCAACGAGGTTGGGACTGCTTGTGGATTCTTCTCCGTCGAGAAGGCCATCGTCATCAGAATCTGGATCGAGCGGATCGCTATTTGTTTCGTTTTGATCGGATAGGCCGTCATGGTCAGTATCGGCAAGGCGTGGATTGGTCGACCTTTGGTATTCAACTAGGTTGCTGAGGGTGTCGTTGTCAAAATCGAGGGATGCATCAGAGGGGTCAGTGTCTGACAACTGGTATTGTTCTTCCCAATATCTGGGGATGTTATCGTTGTCGTCGTCTCTGAGAGCGGTTGCATCGAGAGAGGCGGTGATCTGATCAATTGCGACCCAAGAGTTAGGTGTTCCGCCGACGCGGCTGATTTCGATTCGATTCGAACCTGGTTGTAAGTTGAGGCCGGCTGTTGGAAATTCTGACGAAATGACTGTGTAGGCGCCAAACGGGTCACTGGTGAAGGAGGCGGGGTTACCGTTTACAGAGAAAGTGACAATGTTTTCGACTGGATCTCCTGAGCTTGTGCCGGACCAAATAAAGTCAGCGTGGACTCTGAGGATACCATGCTCTGATGCTTGTTCTTGAGAAAGATTGAAGTGGATCACAACGCTAGGGTCAGACCCTGTCAGTGCCCACTCGAAGTTTGCCAGAGGTTCATCTGCTGATAAGGTCCCGATGGGATCGGGGTATTCTCCTTGGAGGTAGTAGTGGTCATCGATGGCCGCAGCGCTTCCAGGTAGGGGGTCTGAGGTGAAATTTTCCTGAGAAAATCCATCGGTGGTATTGTCATCGTCACCAATGATGAAGAGGTTTTCAAAACTGGCAAAGGAGTGGAGGCTTGTTAGGAGGAGGAATGGTAAAGATTTCACGGCAGCTAACTTAATAACCTATCAAGCGGGTCGTCGTTGCACAAGTTTGAAAGATCGATTTAAATGAATCCGTGAATTTTGAGTTGGTTAGTGAATTTGCTCCGCGCGGGGATCAGGAGCAGGCGATTGCTAAGTTGGTGAAGTCGATTGAAGCTGGAAATCGGCACCAGACCTTGCTTGGTGTGACGGGGTCTGGAAAGACTTTCACGATGGCCAATATTATTCAGCAGGTGCAAAAACCTACGCTGATTATGAGTCATAATAAGACATTGGCCGCTCAGCTTTACTCAGAGTTCAAGGCGTTTTTCCCGAATAATGCGGTGGAATATTTTGTGTCCTATTTTGATTATTATCAGCCGGAGGCTTACATTCCGCGGTCTGATACCTATATAGAGAAAGACTCTTCGATCAATGAAGAGATTGAGCGTTTGAGGCTAAGCACGATGGGTTCATTGATCACGAGGGATGACGTGATTGTTGTTTCAAGTGTCAGTTGTATCTATGGTTTAGGTAACCCCGACGATTATAAGGAGATGATGTTTGGGGTGAAGCAGGGGGATGAGATGGGGAGAGATGAATTTTTGGAAGGTTTGGTGAATTTGTTGTTTGAAAGGAATGATGTGGCATTTCTACGAGGGAATTTTCGTGTGAGAGGAGATGTGGTCGAAGTAAGACCCGCTTATTTAGAAGAGACTGCGATTCGGGTCGAATTTTTCGGAGATGAGATTGATCGGATTTCGGCGATTGATGCGGTGACTGGCCACGTGATTGATGAGCTTACCCAGTATGTCTTTTATCCAGCCAAGCAATTTGTGAGTTCGAAAGAAAAACTAAAGGGGGCGATGGTGGCCATTCGGCAAGAGTTGGAAGATCGGATTGCGTGGTTTGAGAAAGAAGGAAAGTTGATCGAGGCACAGAGGTTGAAGATGAGGACGGAGTATGATTTGGAGATGATGGGAGAGATGGGGTTTTGTCAGGGGATTGAAAATTACTCTCGTCATATCACAGGGAGGAAGAAGGGAGAACGTCCTTATACCTTGTTGGATTTTTTCCCAGACGACTATTTATTGTTGGCCGATGAGAGCCATGCAACCTTGCCTCAGGTCAGGGGAATGTATGAGGGGGATCGGAGTCGGAAGTCGGTTTTGGTTGAGCATGGGTTTCGTTTGCCGAGTGCGATGGATAATCGGCCTTTGAGATTTGAAGAGTATATGGAAATGACAAAAAGGCGGGTTTATGTCAGCGCGACTCCTGGGGCCTTTGAGATTGTGAATTCGAGGCCTGATAATTCTTCGTTTATCCCCGTGAAGACAAGAAATGAGGCTGATTTTGACCCTTCCTTTTTTAAGCGTTTAAAGGTTCGGGCGAGTGGATCAAGAGAAGATTTGGATGACTTTGATGTCTCTCGCACTGGTGGCCAGCTGATTGTCGAACAGATTATTCGACCGACAGGTTTATTGGATCCGGTTTTAACGATGAGACCACTCGAGGGGCAAATTGATGAAACCATCGAGTTGTGTCGCCAGAGGGTTGAGAAAGGCGAGCGGGTCTTGGTTACCACGCTGACGAAGAAGACGGCTGAGGACTTAACTGAATACTTGCAGGGGGTGGATTTGAAGGTCCGCTATATTCATGCCGATGTTGACGCCGTTGAGCGGGTGGAAATATTGCGAGCATTGCGGGCAGCGGAATTTGATATTTTGGTTGGTATTAATTTATTGCGGGAAGGCTTGGATTTGCCGGAGGTTTCTTTGGTTTGTATCTTGGATGCGGACAAAGAGGGTTTTTTGAGGAATGAGACGAGCTTGATCCAGACGGCCGGTCGGGCAGCTCGTCATGTCAATGGGGAGTGTGTATTGTTCTGTGATGAGGTGACTGATTCGATCCAATGTTTATTGGATGTCACTGAATATCGTCGGTCTGTTCAGCAGGAACATAATGAACGACATGGGATCACGCCGACCAGTGTGAAACGAGCGGTGCAGAAGAGTTTGCATCAGAGGGAAGCCGTGGAGGGTGCAGGGGCGAGCGTCAACCGTTCGTTGGTGGCAGAGGATGATATGGTCTACAATGCTGTGGAGGTTTTGAGAGAGTTGGATGAGGAGATGCAGAAGGCTTCGGCGAAGCTGGAGTTCGAACGGGCGGCTCATTTGCGAGATCAGATTCAGGAACTGAAAAAAAGAGCCGGGATGGATACGGCTGGGAAAGAAGCTACTTCCAAGGGATACGAGATCAAAAAGCCAAAAAGGGGAAAGAGGTCATGATGATCGTGGGGTGATCACATTTCTATTTTTCCAAAATGTCAGGTTGCCGAAAAAGGTACCCAACACATTTGTGATCCAATCTCCTAAATCATTTCCGGAGCGGTTTTTGAAGAAGGATTGGTGGTATTCGTCCCAAGCTCCGACAAAGGCAAGAGTGATGACGACAAGTGGAAGGAGTCTTGAAAGGGTGGGCTTTTTGAAAAGAAAAATGGTGGCTGAGAGTAGGCATGCTCCTCCAAAGAAGTATCCAAAATGAAGAACTTTATCAAAATGGGGGATGTTTTGAAAAAGGCCAGGGGAATGAAATTTGTCACCGTGTGAGAGGAAGTTTAGCACGGAAAACCAGGCGAGAAAGCAGAAGAGCCAGAATGTGCCTTTTTGATAGAAGAGGCGCTTATTCTGACGATTGCTAAGAGTCTTGGTCATGGCCCCGGCGGAGTTCATCCTCTACTCGTTCGGCGAGCCATTGTTTCATCATCGATTGGTAGTTGAGGAAGCGTGAACGGGCGATTCGTTTGATTCTGGAAAGCATACGAGGGTCAAAACGAAGGGTGATGGTGGTCGATTCTTTTGAATCTGGGGCGTGCTGAGAGGCGTTGATGAGCCGGGGATGGAGCGCATGTTTTTGCCAAAACTCGTGTTCCGCGTTGTCGTCTTCAAAATCAGGAACTTCGTTCCAGTTGGAAATGATTTTCATCACACTTACTTCAGT
>JAHDGN010000294.1 GCA_020627645.1 Akkermansiaceae bacterium | reverse complement strand
TACCCATCCATTGATTAGTGATAAAAGATGAATACCAATCATTTGTCTTAAATATTAAATTTTTTAGTGGCAAGATGAACACCCTCCACCTGACGAATTTCCCGAAATCCTACGCCCTTTCTCCACCTGAGAACTCAATCCACATTCAGCCAACTTCGCCCCCTCATTCCCAAAGGACATCGCCGGCTTCCCCAACAAAGGCTGATCCGCCACCGAAACCGACTCACAGCCGACCAAGAGCCCCGCCATTACCATTCCTAATAACATCCGCATCATAACTTGGAGTAAACATCCCGCCCTCTATTCCCGAAAAGCCAAAAATAATTGTCCAAAGTTGACCAAACTCCGAACTAACATAACATACTGACATATGGCAAACGCGATTGATTGTGCGCAGGAAGCTCTCACGAGCATGCTCGAAAAACTCGGATTTGAATTTACCGTCACCCGCGTCGGTGAGGCTGGACAAGAAATCCTCAACATTGAATCTCCAGACACCGCCCTTCTCATCGGGAAAAACGGAGACCGACTTGACGACCTTCAATACCTCGTCAACCGGATCACCAAACTCTCCTTTCCCGACGCCCCACGCTTTCGTGTCGACTGTGGCGGATACCGCGCCCAACAAGAACAACGAGTAGCCGACAAAGCCATCAAGCTCGCCCAAAAGGTCAAAGATACCGGCCGGGAACTCTGGATGAACCCCATGAACTCCTATCACCGGAGGCTCGTCCACAACGCCCTCGTCGATGACCCTGAAATCGAATCCATCTCCGAAGAGACCGGTGCTCGTAACAAAAAGATCCTCCTCCGGCTCAAATAAGCTTCCTCAATGGAAACCCACCGTCTCATCCTCCCAGGAGACTTGAACCAATTTGGATACCTCTTCGGAGGACGACTACTCAGCTGGATCGACGAAGCATCTTGGATTGCTGCAAGCCTTGACTTCCCAGACTGCCAATTTGTCACCATCGGCATGGACGAAGTTGTCTTCCGCAAAAGCGTCCGCAAAGGCACCATTCTCACCATTCGATCCACCCAAACCAACATCGGTGAAACCTCCGCCACATACAAAGTCGAAGCATTCATCGGACGACGACCTAGTGCCTCCCCCATGTTCAGCACTCGCGTCACCTTCGTAAACCTTGACAACTCTGGGAAAAAAATCCCAATACCAAAATCATGACCATGGGACTTCAAGAACTTGCCCTCATTATCCTCGCCATCTTAGCTGCCCTATTCCTCGGCTTCTAGCATATGTTCGAAGTCCGCGAAAAACCTGACATGGTCGAAAAGGCCATGCTCGTTGGCTTTTGCTTCGACAAATCAGAAGAAGAAGAAACCCAACTGCTTCTTCTCGAACTCGAAGAACTCGTCGACACCCTAGGCATCGAAATCGTCGGCATCGAACTTGTTCGCGTCCGCGATACCAATAAACGGTTCATCTGTGGCACTGGTAAAGCCGACGAACTCACAGAGCTCGCACACAAGCGTGGATGCGACTGTATCGTCTTCGATAACGAACTCTCCCCAATGCAACAACGCAACTGGGAACAACTCGCCGATCTCACCGTCATCGACCGCGAAGAAGTCATCCTCGATATCTTTGCCCAACGAGCCCGCACCAAAGAAGCCACCCTTCAAGTCCAACTCGCCCGAATGCAATACGCCCTCCCTCGCATGGCCCGCATGTGGGGACACCTCGACCGAGAAGGCGGAGGGGGAACCGGCGGAGGAGGAGCCTCCCGAGGGATGGGAGAACAACAAATCGAAATCGATCGACGACTCGCCCGAAAACGCATCACCCGCCTCAAAGCCGAACTCGACGAAGTCAGGAAACAACGAGCAACCCAGCGCAAAGAACGCCAAAACAACAACGTCGCAACCGCCGCTATTGTCGGATATACCAACGCCGGCAAATCCACTCTGCTCAATAAACTAGCCGGAGCCGATGTCATGGAGGCTGACATGCTCTTCGCCACTCTCGACCCCACGACCCGCCGAATTGAACTCGAAAACGGACAAGACCTCCTCCTTTCTGATACCGTAGGCTTTGTCCGAAACCTTCCCCACCGACTGGTCGAAGCATTTAAAGCCACCCTCGAAGAAGCCACCCTCGCCGACTTCCTGATTCACGTCCTCGATGCTTCATCCCCCGAAATCATCGACCACTACAACACCACCCGAAAAGTCCTCGCCGAACTCGGCGCAGACGACAAAAAATCCATCATCGTCCTCAACAAAATTGACGCTCTAGAAAGTGAAACCGCCCTCATGGGACTCCGTATCGATTTTCCTGGAGCCATCGAAGCCTCTGCCATCACCGGTCAAGGACTCGACCAACTGACCAACACCTTTACCGACCTCCTCGCCCACCGCGTTCAAAAACAAACCTACACCATTCCCCAATCTCGAGGAGATATCTCCGGACTCATCCATCGCGAAGGCAAAGTCCTCAACACCGAATACGAAGGCAACAACATCATTCTCACCGCCATCGTCCCCCACACCCTCGAAGCCCAACTGTCTCCATTCCTCTCCCCCACCAGCCAATAGCCGAGGCTTCCGGCCTTTCAAAACCCCGCCTCATGCATCTCCCCAAGATGTGCTATCTTCCTGTCCACACCCATGAAAAAAACCATCCTTCTCCTCACCTCACTGATCGCCATCGCTCTCACCATCGTCCTTTCCATGGCCTTTTCAGTCCCCGGCCCCGAATCCCGAGAAAACGCTGTCGGCAATCTCAAAAAACTCTCACCCGGACTTCAAAAAGCCTTCAACCCCAACGATCCGCAATTCCAACCTCTCCCGAAACCCAAGCCAGGGGATTGGCTCGCACAACACAAAGAACCAGGACAAACCTTCCGCCAATTCCTCTTCTCCAACCCCAACAAACCTGGAGCTCATGGTCGCAAGTTCATTTACCTTCAACCGATCGGAAATTTCCCCCAAAAAGCCCCCAAGTTGCAGACCCTCCAACAATTCCTTCAAGCCTACTACCACCCCATGACCACCAAACTCCTTCCAACCATCCCCCTCAACAAACTGACGAACGTCCGCACCCGCCACCAACAACTCCACTGCCCCGACCTTCTCAAATTCCTAGGTCAGAAAGTCCCCAAAGACGCCCATGTGCTAATGGCCGTCACCATGGCCGACCTCTACCCAGCTGATGACTGGAACTTCGTCTTCGGAATGGCTCAGCTTAAAAAACGCTGCGGCGTTTTCAGCTTTCATCGCTACGGCATTGAAAATGATCAAAAACAAGCCCTCCGCCGCTCACTCAGAACCCTCGCCCACGAAACTGGACACGCCTTCGGAATCAAACACTGCATTCACTTCCACTGCCTCATGAACGGCTCCAACTCCCTTGACGAATCCGACCGTGGCCCACTCCATCTCTGCCCCATGTGCCTCCGGAAAATCCACTGGGGACTCAAATTTAAACCTCACGAACGGTATCAAAAAATCAACACCTTCCTCACTAAAAACGATCTCACAACAGAGGCAAAATGGTTCACCAGTCGCTCAGAAACAACCGCCCCATCAAACGAATTTCCTCCTCGAGATAAGTGACCCCAAGGGCCATATCATTGCATCCAAAAAATCGAACAACCTGTTCTACGACTTCCAATCAATCAAACTTCATTCTGTCTTAACCTTTTCCACCGCTGTAAAATTGCCCTGATGCCACCACGAATCAGATGGCACCTCCTGATCGATTGGTAGCGAAAAAATTTCCCAAAAATCCTCAAAACTAGGACACACACGAAACAACCGCTTAATCTCTTTGTGAGCAGACCCGAGGTCTGCAATCTCTCGATCCCTGGCAATCAAATACAGCATCAACTCTTCAGTCCCTACCAAGCGGTCCCCATTGAGATCTAACAAGCAATTGTAATCCAGAAACGACCCAATCCCCCCTTCCCAAACATACCCTCGAAACTTTTTGGCACCCTTCATTTCAGAACCCGACCGTCGATAGAAACGACAGGAAAATTCAAAAACCATGTCATCCTCAAAACCAAGATCATGTTCAACCACCTTCTCTCCCTCCGAGCCAGACTCAGCGATGGCCACAAAATCTTTTGCCGCCACCCGAATCACGCCCTCAAGTAAATTGGCTGATGATTCTCCCCGCTTAGGCAAGCAACGCTTCAATTGAACTGGCATAGAAACCTTCCTCGTGACCCCATTGAACCTCAAATTACCATCAACTTGGTATTTCATCCGCTCACCCTTTTCACTCACAAGTTTCCATGACTTTAGCTCAATAATCCCCAATCGACATCGAGACTTCGCCAATGGAGACTCCCTGAGATCGCCACCCTGCTGAAGAGACTCATCTGATTTCTTGATCTCAGAAAAACTAGGAATCACAAACTGAAGAACATGCCGACCTTTAGCCATCTTCCCATCAAACACATGGATCTTTCCAGTGGCCCGACCAAAAGAGCCGCTGGTTACCTTATCAGAAGCCGTATATGTCATCCCGACTCTTGACGATTTTTGATCCATGAAATGCAGTGTTTCCGGCTGGCACTCGATCACTCCAATTCTAGAAGCAAGAGTCCTGCCCTCAACACACAAAAGTAGTGTCGAAAATAACAAAACCCCAATCAACCAACCCCTATTTTCAAAAAATTGCTCTTTCATGGTCCTAAATTCACCAGCATATCAAACTTCACTACTACTAAGAATATCCAACTAAAAACCCTCTTTCAAGAGAGCTAGATAAAATGCCTCCTCCGCAGAATCTGTGGGTGGGGTTCTGACAGCTACAGGTGGCG
>JAHDGN010000293.1 GCA_020627645.1 Akkermansiaceae bacterium | reverse complement strand
CATCGGCTCCACATCTCAACCCTCTTCCCGGCCCCGCCCCCACTTGTCCGGTAGACTTTTTTCAAAAGCCCACTCCCCCCATCAGCCTGACTCATTAATACCGCAGTCTCAGACCAATTCTCCAAATCGAAGGACTCCTCAACCCGAACAGAAATATCTGTCACCCCCCTCAGTTCGGTATACTCAAGACTCCCGTAAAACATCCCATCCTGCTCAATCATCCCAGGCAAAAAGTGATTCGAACCAAAAACCACTCCAGTGGCCTCAGCTCCCAGCGCGTATCTGAACAAATTGGTAAACCCTAGACCATTGGGATCAAAACTCATCGCACCATCATCACCAGGCACAACCTGATCCTCCACCCATTCAGAATACTCTCCCGGATTGACCGAAACCGTCGCCACCCTCGAATCAACAAATCCATCCGGATTAGTCACACGCACCCAAAAAGAATGCTGCCCTCTCTCCAACCCCTGCAAAGAAAGAAAACTAGAATCTCCATCATCGATCGGCTGACTAACATCCCCTACCCCTCCCCGATACCATTGATAACCAATCGAATCCCCCCTTCGATCATATCGTATTGAGACCGAAAAACTCACCCACGCCGATGATCCGCTAATCCAACGATCTTCAGGCTGACTCTCGATCACCGGAGGAGACGGCAAAACCTCATACCGCACCACCTCACTATCGACCCAACCAACAGAATTCGAAACCCTTACCCAGTATGAGTAAACTCCCACCTCCTCATGCTCTGGTTTAAACGCACGAGTATTTTGATCGACTACTGGATTCGAATCATCCCCACGCTCTCCCAAAAACCACTGATAATTTAAAAATGGACCACCGGCCTCAACATCAAATCGATCAAAAGAAAAATCTCCCGCCAATACAGTCACATCACTAGGTTCGACAATAATGCTCGGCCCAACTCCCTCCACCTCAAAACTCACAACCGCACTGTCAACAAAACCCAAATCATTCGACACCCTCACCCAACAATCAAATCGCCCTTGCTCTCGCGGAGAATAAGAGAGCCATCGACTCACCTGCCCACTAAGAGGACCACTCACATCCCCCGACTGCCCTCGATACCACTGATACGATAAATTCTTCCCACTTGCTTCCACAGACACAACGACACTCTCACCCAACCGGATTCTACCCACTCCAGGATCAGGCTGCTCCTCAATCACTGGTAAACTCTGCACCACCAACTCCGCCGCAAAACTATCGCTCGCCCCCAAATCATTTGAAATCCTCACCCAATAACTCTCGTCCACCCCACCAACAGTCACCAATAACGTAGCTCCAGTTTCACCCAACAAAGGATCTGAAACATCCCCAGCCCCCCCGCGATACCATTGGTAACGAAGCGGCCCTAATCCAACAGCTTCAGCGGTCAACTCAACCATCTCACCCTCAACAACAAAAGCTCCCTCCGGGTGAGACAACACATCAACCTCCCCATCCTGCAAAAATGGAGAAACAAAGACCTCACGCCCTTCACTTGCCACAAAGAAATCATCTCCTACCACAAGATCATCAATGCCAGGATACTGACTCCCACTCTCCCTTCTCTTCACATAATTCCTCCCATCTCGTGACGAATAAATTCCTCCGGCTGAGTCACCAACAACCACATGACCGTTCCCAAAAACCACCTTCGTCAGATCCGCTGTCAACTGAACACCAGCCACATGACCCCAAACAAAATCCTCACCCGCCTCAAAAACCAATCCATTCTCCCCAACCGCAATCCACCCGCTACTCGTCCGGCTCACCGACTCCAGACGACCCTCCCCTGATAGATTAACAATGTTCCACTGCAAGCCATCCAATGACGTCAACACAACCGGAACAACCGAACTCGACCAAGGGTTAGGAGCAAAACTTCCCACTCCAACAAATCGATCATTCTCAAAAATAACCTCTTCCACCAAATATCCCTCCGGAAGATCAAACATCTCCCACCTCATTAAATCTGCCGAAGACGCAATCACCGTATCTGACTCCCTCCATCCGAGCGAATCAATCGAACCAAAAGACACGACGTAACGGCCCTCACCATACGTCATCCCTGAAACTTGGGCCCCACGATTTTCCCACTCTGAAGCAAATGGAAGAGTCATTCGTGCATCGTCAACAGGATCAATCACCATCGCCGAAGTCGATGACTGAACGATCTCCCCAAAGACCAACGATTCTCCCGCCTGCCCCGAATTCAATCCAATCACCCGATACTCACTTCCAATCTGCGCTTGACCAGGACTCACCAACGAAACCTTTCTCGCCAAAATCGAATCCCTCAATGTGGCCGTCACCACGCGCTCCTGAAACGAATGAATATATCGAGCTTCCAAAATCACCAATTCCTCACCACCAACCCCATCCCCAACGCGTTGGTGAGACACATCAGGGATTCGCAACCACTCCCCCTCACTCACCACCGCCTCATACTCACCGCTCTCAATCCGATACCGAACCGTTAGCTCTCCATTGGGATCACCATCGGCCTCAAAACCTGCCGCCGCATCAGAAACCATCATCTCGACCGGCAGAGGAGATCCACCTAAACGATCAAACTCACGATAGTGCACGACGCCAAAACCATCTTGCCAAGCCGCCCGAACCTTCCCATCAACGACATCAAGCTGAACCCCCTGAGCCGTGACTCCTGTAGCAGCCTGATACCCTCCCTCCCAACGACTCTGCCCAGAAACCACCCCAAGCATCATCATCAAAAACAATACGATAAGAAAAGACTCACGCAATAAACCATTCATCGTTCTCATCACAATATCCCCAGCTACCTGATTTTCTCAAATTCTAAGGAACAAAAAAATCACGCTCGAAGAACCCTCACAAAAAAGATTGAGACTCATCGATGAATGACGAACCACCAACTTGCCCACCTAACAACCCTCGGCCGCCCAGACATATCCAACAATCGGAACAAACCGAACAACACAAATCACTTCTTCGGCCTCACCTCCGCTAATAAAAGAAACAACCAATGGCTTTGAGGTCATCGCCTCTAGTCCCGACCGAAAACCGATAAAACCCCTAAATCGATCAATCCGAACAATCTTCCTTCCCCCCTCTCCAAATCCTCGATGCAACGCCACTCGTAAACTCACATACCAAACGGCCCATTTAATCAAAAAAGCGCCCAACAAAATCAACGCCCACTGCCAACACTCCATTCCAACAATTTTTAATCGCTCCCTACTACCGAACCATTCCCCAGTAAATCATCCCTAAAATCCCCGCCGTAAAACAGTAATAAGAAAAGTATTCCAACTTCCCCCTCTTCACCGCCCCCATCACCACATAAATCGCAAACAATCCCACCACCGCAGCCGCGATCGCCCCTGCGACATAAGCCGAACCAAAACACGCCCCCAACGCACTTCCCAGCGATCCCGTTTCCTCCATCTGACCCTTCATCGTCATCACAAACCCGCCCGCAATCGCAGGAATTGACATCAAAAACGAAAACTCAGCCGCCTTCTCCGCCTTCACCCCACTCACGAGTCCTGCTGCAATGGTCGAACCCGATCTCGAAATCCCAGGCAAAATCGCAAACGCCTGCCCAATGCCCATAATCACCGAACTCCTCAAACCCACCTGACTCTCTCTTCCCTTGATCAACCTCGGAACAAACAGAATCAACCCTGTCACAATCAACAAACCCGATACCAAAACCGGATTCCCCGGCGCCGCCTCAAAAAAATCCTTAAACAATAAAGCCGCAATCAGCGCCGGAACCGTCGCAATTCCCAACCACATGATCATTTTCCGCTCCTCAACCATCCCCTTCGTATAAAGCGACTGAACCAAACGAAAGAGGCTCTTCCGGAAAAAAATCAAAACACTCACCAAAGTCCCAATATGCAAAATGACCTCAAACGACAAATCAGGTTGATGCATACTCCCCACCTCCCGAATCCCCAGCAAATACTGCGTCAGGACAATATGCCCCGAGGATGAAATCGGTAAAAACTCAGCCAGCCCCTGCACAATCCCAACAATAATAGCCTTCCAAATTTCCATAGAACGCCCGGAACCTATCGGTCCAAAACAAAAACCACAAGCCCCCCAATCATCTTCACAAAAAAACATTTCGCATTCCCGAAATTCTCGTCTAAGCTAGTGCTATGAAAATAACATTTCAAAAAATCAGTCTCCTAATCGCCCCCATCGCATTGGTTCTTCCCTCTTGCGTTCCTCAACAACAACCATCACCACAAATCCCGACCGCTCCGCATGTATCCATTCCCGGAGCACCCTCATCCAACCAATATGGGGTTCCTGGAACACCACAACCACCATACCAACCCATCGAACCTATCAACCCGCCAGCTCACTCCAGCATCCCACCCGCCCCACTACCACCGTCCATCCCCATTGACCCAGTCACCCCTCGCCCGCCCTCAACCTCTTCCTCAGCAGGCCTCAACGGAAACGTCTACACCGTCCGTTCAGGCGACTCTCTCTGGGCCATTAGCAAAAGATACAACACTGATGTCGCCAAACTCAAAGCTCTCAACGGGCTCGAAAGCAATGTCATCCGACCGAACCAAACCCTCATCATCCCCGGAAGATAACCACTCAATTTCTCTCTTAACCTAACCAACGTGGGCTGGCTAAAAACCAGCCCACTTCTTTTAACTCATGAAACTCATCCTCGTCTGCCTCACCAGCCTCACCTGCCTCACCTTCGCAAAAAAAACTCGCGAACAACACATCGAGGCCCTCTACAACGCCGACTCCAAAAGCAATCTC
>JAHDGN010000292.1 GCA_020627645.1 Akkermansiaceae bacterium | reverse complement strand
GGTCGTAAACCCCTTGCTACTACTTGGATGCAGCTCATTAGTTGACGCGAATGGATATCTGAGCTGACGGTAACGGTCACCGTTTCGATACCTTCGGAGTTGGGGGGGATGTGACTTGAGTTGCGCTGTTATCTGGGTTCCAAGTTTCGAGGTCGTCGGAAATTTCAATTGAGTAAGTTGCGCCTGTTAACGAGTCGTCGCGTCGGTTGTATGTGAAACTGTTGGAAGAGATTTCTAGGTTGGCGATGGAGGCGGTTGAATGTCCTGAGGTTGGGTCTGACCCGAAAAGTCTTTCGGTATTGTTTGATTGTCCGTCGTTGTCGAAGTCGCCGTCTGGGTTTGAGAGATCGGCTATTGCATAGAGCGAATCCCAGGTTTGGTAGTCAGATGTGTTGCTGTCGATGAGATCGACCATGGCTCGGCCAAGAGCATCGCCAACAAGCAAGACGGTTTCGGCATTCCAGCTGTAGTGGACCCATTGATTGGAGTTAAAGGCGGGGCCATAAGTTCTCCAATAGGGCTCTGAGTCGACAGTTTTGACGTTTCCTACGAATTCGGGATAGTTTCCGGCATCGCCGTCTACCGCAAGTTGGGCATTGCGTACGACGACGCTGCCTCCGGATAAGGTGGCTTGGGTCACCTCTCGTGCTGAAAATGTTGCCAAAACGAACGGGCAATTTTCTTCAATATTTGTCGGGTAACGTTGTTCGTAGTAGCTGCGGGCCTGTTTGATCAGGTTGACTAAGTTGGTTTCGTAGTTGTTGTAAAAGGACGTATTTCCTAGGTCACCAAAACCTTGCCACCACGCGAATCCGGCGATTTTAAATCCTTGGGAGGCCCATGCTGGGTAAATCGTACTAAAGTTGTCCAATACGTCGGTGACGTTGTGTTCCTGGAAGGCTGGGGTGGATGCGTGATCAGCTTCATCCCGGAAGGAGCGATCAAACATGCTGCCGAAGTAACTGCTGCCGTTTGGGTTTCCGAAGTTCGGGCTTCCAGGGGGAAGGTAATCTCCTCCTAACGACTTAGAGCCTTCCGGCATTTTGATGATGAGAACGGGTTCGTCGAAGTAGTAGCCGAGGACATGCCCCAATCCCAATTCGGGTCCAAAGAAGTTGCGGCTTTCTTGTCGGGCGGCGAATCCGGGCTGGAGTTTTCCCCGGTCAATGACCTGACCTTGTGCCGGAGTATATAATGAACCTTCAAGAAAAACGTCGTTTCGTTGGAGCCAATCATTTGTCCCGGTGTCGAAGAGATTGGGGAATTTTCCTTTCGATTGAACGAGTTCTTCGAGAGATCCAGCAAGCGGGGCGGGGCCGGAACCTCCTGACGGCACTCCATCGACCCAGCCGAAGCCAACCATATTTGATTGTCCTACAAGAATGAATACTTTGACGGGTTTTGAGGAGGAAGAGGTAGGGTTTCCGGGGGAGAGAAGCGGGTATGGGAGTTTAGGCTTACTCGCCGCTGAATTTGGGTTGGTGAGAGATGCTCTGACCTCGTACCAATCGTCGGTGCCGTCATTATCAGAGTCGGCTAAGTTTGGATTGGTTCCCAGGGTAGCCTCTTCAGTGTTTGAAAGTCCGTCGCCGTCGGTGTCTTGTGCCGAGGTATTTAGAACTAAGATGGGGAGAAGAGTGTAGAGAACGAAGTGAGGAGTTGGCAACATGGTGGTGTGTGCATTTTAAAGGGTGATCAATAATGACGCCTAATTTCGGCAAGTTCGCAAGGAAGGAGTGAATCAAATTCGACTCCTTGGGAGAGTTGGTGGGGTGCTAAGATCTTTTTATTTGCTGGTATTCAATAGGTTATGAGGAAGGTGAAACAATCCCCCTCAGTTGGTGAAGGGGATTGCATTGTTGGCTATTCGACTGGAGTGAGGATGATTTTGTCGATGCGGAGAGGACCTGTTCCTTTGGCGATCTTTAGGGAAGCATCTTGGGCGTTTGAGATTGTGACAATGTCGTCTCCTATTTCCTGGTAGGTCCAGAATCCACCTGTGAATCCAACACTCAAATTTGAGAGTGGGACATCATTGAGGGAGATGCTAGCGTTGCCGTTTCTGTTTTGGTTGCCGTTGGCTGCAAGAATGCTGACTCGATAGTCTCCATCTGGAAGATCGATATTGAAGGCGATCCATTCGTTGTTTGTCATGGAAACACCGATTCCCCCGTCGCCGGTCGTCACAAATTCGACCCCGGTTTCGGGGCGGAAGTCTTTGACTCCGCCTCTGTTGATGTCGGGATCACGTTCAAAATAGGTGTCAAAATTTTCAGCTTCGAGAATAAGAGTTTCCCGGGGAGTCTCGTCGGGGAGAAGATTGACCATAGCGCGCCCGAGTGAATCTCCGACAAAGAGATATGTTTCGGCGTTCCAGTTGTAGTGAGCCCATTGATTCTCTTTAAATGCTGGGCCAAAGGTTCGGCGGAATGGTTCGGCGTCGACAGTTTTGACGTTACCGCTAAATTCTGGATAATTTCCGGCATCGCCATCGACAGCAAGTTGAGCGTTTCTAACGACGAGGCTCCCGCCAGTGGGGTTCGCTTGGGTTGTTGCTCGGCCAGCAAAAGTGGCCAACACGAATGGGCAGTTGGGTTCAATGTTGTCTGGGTAGCGTTGTTCTAAGTAGCTTCGGGACTCTTTAATGAGGTTGACGAGATTGGTTTCGTAATTGTTGTAAAAGTCGGGGTTAATGCGGTCGCCAAATCCCTGCCACCATGCAATTCCGGAAATTTGAAATCCTTGGTCGGCCCACTGAGGGTAGATGGTGTTAAAGTTATCAAGAGCATCGGTCAAATTGTGCTCCTGAGTTCCACCGTTAGGCGCATGATCGGCTTCATCTCGAAACGAGCGATCGAACATATTTCCAAGATAACGCCCTCTTGTGCCATAGAATTCCCCAAAGTTTGGGCTTCCGGGAGGAAGGTAATCACCACCAAGGGAGCGTGCGCCAACTGGAACTTTGATGAGGAGAACTGGCTCGTCAAAGTGATAGCCAAGGACGTGTCCGAATCCGAGTTCGGGTCCAAAGAAGTTGCGGTCTTCTTGCATGGCGGCGAATCCGGGCTGAAGTTTTCCGCGGTCGATTGCGCCTCGTGTATACAAGGAGCCTTCGAGAAAAACATCATTTCGCTGAAGCCAGTCGTTGGTATTGTTATCGAAGAGATTGGGGAATTTACCTTTTGATTTTACGATGTCTTCGAGTGATCCCGCGAGTGGTGCTGTGCCGGAGTTTCCGGAAGGAACCCCGTCGACCCAGCCAAAGCCAACCATGTTGGATTGTCCGACAAGAATGAAGACTTTGACTGGCTTATTTGATGAGGGTTCGGGGTTGCCGGGGCTCAGGAGAGGGTATGGGAGATCAGGTTTACTTGAGGAAGAATTGGGGTTGGTGAGAGAGGCCTTGACCTCATACCAGTCATCGATCCCATCGCTATCGGAATCGGCTAGGTTTGGATTGGTGCCCAGCGTGATCTCCTCGGCGTCTGCGAGTCCATCGCCGTCGGTATCTTGCGCGGTGGCCGAGAACGGCAAACAGAGCGACAAAGCCAAGAATGAATATTTTTCAATAGGGGGGGTGTGCAATTTTCATGAAATTCCAATCAATCTCAAAAAATCAGAATTACAAGAGGGGAGCTTTTTTTATTTTATAATCGGGTGATTGCTGAGAAGGATTTGGTTCTTTTCTCGAACTTTACCAGTTGTTTGAAGTTGGAACCCTGAATTAGATCGAGGGCTTCTTTGAAATCGCGAGCAACTTCTTTGGGGTGATGCGCGTCTGAGGTGATGGTGATGGGGATGTTTGCTTCGGCGGCAAGTTTTAGAAACTGTTCGGACGGGTATTGTTCACAGCAAGGTTTGTGGAGGCCTGCGGTATTGAGTTCGATTGCTGAGCCGGAGTCAGCGATCGCCTGAATCGTTGGTTCATAAAACCGTCGCAGGTCTCCGGTGGGACGTTGAGAGAATTTTTTGATCAAATCTGGGTGGCCGAGAAGATCGAAAAGTTGAGAGTGGGCCATCCTTGAGTATTCGTCCCAGTATTGAGTCCAAATTTGATCGATTTCGCTAGGAGAAGAGGAGTTCCAACGTCCAATCCATTTTGGATTGTCGAAATCCCATTTGTTTTCGAGGTAGTGGATTGAGCCGATGAGGTAGTCCCAGTGGTGGAGCAAAGAGAGTTGGTCAATCCAAGATTCGTTCCCGGGAAGCCAATCGCATTCGAGGCCCGACCGTACAATGATTTTGTTATTTGCGTATGCCTTCGCTTCTTGAATCCATTCTAAGTATTTCGGGATATCAGAGATTGTCATGCGCCAATCGTCGAATGGTTCAGGAGATTGTGGGGCGTGATCAGAGATTCCGTATTCAGAAAGATTACAGCTTATTGCCTGGTCGACAAATTCCTGAGGTGTTCCCTCGGCGTGATGACAAAGTGGGGTGTGGGTGTGGTAGTCTGTGAGCATGGGAGATGACTTACAATTTCTTCGTTTTCTCGATCATAGGCTTTTGGTGGGGAGAGGGGAAGGCGCGGTCGTTGATTTGATTGAGAATGAGATCATGATCTAGATGTTCGCGATCGCGGGGTGTCATTTGAGGGCTCAATAGGTTCCCGAGGATTTTTTTTGGGTTTATTTGCGTGCAAAAAACAAGTAGGCATAATAGCTGATTTTTGTGATTTTTGTCCATTTTTTTTATTTGAACAATGGTTATTCTTTTCTCGTTTATGTTGATGGTTTTTCAGCACACTACACGAGGAAAATTGTCGAGCTAACTCGCTGATCTTTAAAGCTTTTTG
>JAHDGN010000291.1 GCA_020627645.1 Akkermansiaceae bacterium | reverse complement strand
GGCATCCGAAACATCCCAGGCATGAAGCACCGCCGCAAAGGTGGAATCACCCAAAACCAACCCGATCACTTCGACCGAAGCCACCCTGACACCCTCGCCAACCTCATCGACCAATGGCAACAACACCTCACCGAGCGTAACTACTCCACACGCACCATTGAGGCTCATCAATGGGCTCTCAACACCTTCCTCACTTGGGCCGATCAACGGAGCCTCCACACCCCGGAACAAATCACCAAACCCATCCTCGAATCATTCCAAAGCTGGCTTCACCGCTACCGCAAACCCAATGGAAAACCTCTCGCCGTAGGAACCCAACGCTACCGCCTCGGAGCGATCCAACGCTTCTTTGCTCACCTCTGCAAAAACAACCACCTCCTTGCCAACCCCGCCGCAGACCTCGAACTCCCACGCAAACAACCGCGATCACTCCCCAAAGGACTGACCACCCAAGAACTCCAAAACCTCCTCAACCAACCCGACACCCGCGACCCGCTGGGCATCCGAGACCGTGCCATCCTCGAAACCTTCTACGCCACCGGAGCCAGGCGAACCGAACTCACCAACCTTGATCTCACCGACCTCGACCCCAACGCCCAAACCCTCCACATCCGAAAAGGCAAAGGACAAAAAGATCGTCTCATTCCGATTGGAAAACGTGCCCTCTACTGGCTCGAACAATACCTCGAACAAACCCGCCCTAAACTTCTCCTCTCCATCAAAGAACAAGCTCTCTTCCTCAGTGGCTACGGCGAACGAATCTCACCCGGTTACCTTGGCAACTGGGTCTCCAAAACCCTCAAACAAGCTGACATCAGCAAAACTGGCTCCTGCCACCTCCTGCGTCACACCTGCGCCACCCACATGCTTGAAGGAGGGGCCGACATTCGACTCATTCAACAGCTCCTCGGCCACGCCAGACTAGACACCACCAGCATTTACACCGAAGTCACCATCACCCACCTCCAATCCGTCTACCAATCCACCCACCCCTCAGCCACAGACAAAAACTCACGCGACAATCCACCCAATCACTGTTAAAATAGAAGCATGACAACTCTAATCGAACTTCAAAAAAACGTAACCGAATTGCCCCCAGAGCAATACGGGAAGTTTCGACAATGGCTTGAAGATTATGAAGTTGAGCAAGAACTTCATGCCTCATCTGTCAGCCTTTTCCAACTCCTTGACGAAGAAGAAGGCGATTCGGGGAATCAACTCATCGAAGAATGAATCGCGGTGACATCTGGCAAGTTGACCTTGGATACAGTGGAAAAGTCCGCCCGGTCCTTATTTTGAGTATTGATTACAACGACGATGAACGCGCCATCGTCACCTACATTCCACGAACAACCAGCGTATGGCCGCACAACCGATTTGACATTCCCCACAAAGCTCGTGGCATGAAAGACGGGGCTTTTGCGGTGCAACTGATTGGTTCGATCTCAAACGCAAAATACCTTCGCAAAGTTGGTCAAGTTGACACTGCTACACTTCAAAAAATCGAAGAAACTGTCCGCCTCTGGCTCGGACTTTAACGGGACTAAAATCGCTCTCTCATTTAGTTGCCCAAAGCCGCCTCCAAGTCGCGTTGAAAAACCTATTCAACTCGGCTTCAAACTGGTAGAACCACACCCAGCAAATGGGCTTTACCGTCACAGAACCGTATCAGCGAAAAACACACCCTACCGCGAAAAACCGCGTCGGGGGATTTTTTGGTGAAGCCTCGAATTTGCGTCTCCCAAATCGTCCGCAGCCCCCAGAACTGCACCGGGAAAATCCACCCACACCTACAAAAACCGCGTCGGGTGTGCACTATTATGGATATCGTTATTACGATCCACTCACTGGCAGATGGCCATCCAGAGATCCGATTCAAGAACGAGGAGGTATTAATATATACGCAATAGTCAATAATGATACAATTTCTAAGATTGATCTACTTGGAAGAGCAACAATCGCAGTTCAAGGAAATATAATCTCAACGAACCAAATTGGATCTTACGAAATAAATGACTACCCGAGGACATGGTCAACCTACTACAGCAATGATGGCGATATCCTAAGGGCTGACTTGCTTACATTTGCTGGCTGCTCTTTTGTGGGAACTGCCGCAACAGGAACAGACCTTGATGGGACATGTGTCGGCTCTCTTGACTTTTACGTCGAAGTCTATCTTTCTAGTGACCGGGGCGACAGTCAAGGAACTGATGATCTCTATACCGCAGGCGACCCTAACACTATTGAGCTGTACCATGACGGGGTCAGCGTTCCCTTCCCTGAAGATGGTGTAAAAACAGAACTGGATCTGGGAATATTAGGGACGAAGAAAAGATGGGAAAATCGTCAACTTATCCATGTTGGAGATGTTCAATGCTGTGGAGGGAAGCTAGAAGGAAGTGTCCTAGTTTTAGCCAAAGACACTTCACAACTAAGTAGTCGATTTGGCACTACCTCTGACCCTGCGGAAATAGCCAGATCTCGTTTTAAAACTGTCAAATGGGTCACTATCGATTATTCTCTGGAGATAGAAGATTGTGGGTATCTAAAGTCGATCAGCATAAAAGCAAACTTCCTCAATGCGGTTAACGGCCCAACGTGGAAGACAATTTCTGAAAATAAAACTCGATGAAATTAGGAAAAAAAAAGGTAGCTTTCCTCATACTTCTGATTATCGCATTCTCTTCAGGAATTATCGGAATTGGAATTCAATTCAAAGACAACAGCTTCCTCTTTCACCTTAAATTATTAGCAAGGAAAGTTTCCGGAGAAGTATACTACAGTACAGATCAATATAGAATATTGACCCCTGAAAATAGTCCTTACAGAAGAAAAAATTCAACTTCTTGGGTATTCGAAAACTTCATTCTAACCGTGAGGAAATCTGAAATATTTTGGGACTGAGCAAGCAGAAAAGTTGCAGAGCAGAAAAGTTGCCACACATGAAACATCAAAAGTTGCCACTCAAAAGTTGCCACTAAAAAAGTTGCCAGGCAAACTATGTTTGACGAGCCTTCAATCACACCTTTACATAAAAAACGTTAAAAAACGTTGCCAGGCAAACTATCTTACCTCCCCAACCAAAACCCCGGCACTTCAACGACTCCAGTCACTTTGGAGCATTTCAAAACGAGGAAGATGGCAACACAAAAAGTTGCCAGGCAAACTATGTCAACTCTCTGTTCAAAACCCCGGCACTACAACGATATCGCTCACTTCGGATCATTTCCAAACGGGGAAGATTTCGGGATCTTCATTTACTCAAGCTCCTCCGCAGCCCGAATCACTGCCGCTCCGCACCTCCCTGCCTTGCTCTTGCTCCCTGCGGTCGTGGTGGATAGCCCCGCCTCTTCCTGCCACTGGCGAGCTGATCACGGCCCTAATCGATTCATTCCCCTCCCGATTTCCTTGACTCAATACCCATATCCGTGGGAGGTTTCCGATGCATTCAACAATAGTTGGATGTGGGGCGTAGTAACCTCATCCACGTAGCGGCTCTGGTAACAAAGTCGTCAACCCTTGTTGCCCCTGACCTGAAAAATGGTCAGAGGGCGGCTTGTGTTATAATGCTTCGGCAAAAGACCCAAGCGGTCATCTACGTGTGGCTTACTAACGTTCCTCTGGCCACCTTCTCCTCCCTGGTTTGGTGGCTTTTGAACTGCCACAATGATGAAGGAGAAAGGCCTATTACGATTTGCGCTATACCCACTATTGCTAGCCCCAATGATTCTAGCGTCTTTCTGGGAAGAGATTTTTGAGCGTGAAATCGATTCTATCCCAGTAGATTGGCACGGGAGCTACCATCTCTTTGACGACGATCCGTTGCTTGACGACCCAGATTTTCGCCACGTCTATCACTCAGGAATCACCATATCTTCCGAAGGCATTCGACTCTTCGACAAAGATCTAAAACCGGGCGAAATCAGGGTTTGTAGATTATCTTCTGCAAACAACACAGTTCAATTCATCTACGAAAATAGCAGCCACAAAATTGAGCTACGCCGTGTTCCTGGCGGGAAGATATTTTTCCAAGAAATGGCCTATGGACCTACTTCTCCCGATTCAGACGGCTGGATCTTGCTGGAAACTTTCACAACTAAAAAAACAACCTAACCCCCAAAAACATGACTTCACTTCTCACGCTAGCCACACTCGGTTCTGCCATTTGGTTTTCCTTAGATGATCCAACTTATGGCTGGATCATTCATGGTGTCGCTCTCGTCATCCTCTTCCTAATCCTGCAATCGGTTCGGCTGAATCACTGTATTCCACAAAATGATTTGTCACCCCGCGCCAATGAAATCTTAAGAGACTATGGCCACTACTACCTGATGCCATCCACCGGAAATGACTTTTGCGGTTATGCGAGCATGTTTGCTTTCTTCGGTTGGATAATCACAGCTATTGGTCTCTACAAAGCTCAACTCATCGGGGTGCCTCTCGGCTTAATCAATCACTACGCTTTTGGACAGATTGCCAAATCTTTTAATCCAACCGCTTTCTTTTTAGAAGAGTCGGACAAAGCAGCTCACCTAGAAGTCATCGCTTGGTTTGAGCGGAGAATGTAACCCCCTAGCCTCAATCTGTCGGTCAAATCTATGCTATTACAGCCATCTTGGGATAAATTCACAAATCAAGATTCTCGGTATGTGCTCATAAGTATACATGCGCTCCAAAACCCGCCCCTCCTGTTTTTCTCCATCGCTGACCCACCCCCCTCGTTGCTGCGGGGTAGCTTCTAACCCTCCCCCCCATGCCGTTATTTGCTTGAAGGATGCGCTGTCAGCTCTCTTCTCCCGATTT
>JAHDGN010000290.1 GCA_020627645.1 Akkermansiaceae bacterium | reverse complement strand
TCCAGAAGTCGAGGCGTTCTTTGATTCGTTTTTCCATGCCGTTTGAGGTGGGTTGGTAGTAGGTTCGTCCTTCGGGAAGATAGGCTTGAGGGGTGAAGTTTCCGTCGTAGTCGTGGGAGTAGAGGTATAGCATGGCGGATTTGTCGGCGCCGGATTCTTCGGCAAGTTTTTTGCGAAAGCGGGTGCGGAGGTGTTCGGGAACGGCGAGGGTTGTGCCATTTTGGACGTCGGATTGGGCGTGGTTGAGGGCGGCGTATGCGGAGTTTGATTTCGGGGCGGTGGCGAGGTGGACGGTAGCATGAGCAAGGGGAATACGGCCTTCGGGCATGCCGATGAATTCGAGGGCTTGTTGGGCGGCGATGGCGACTTGGAGGGCTGAGGAGTCGGCGAGGCCAATGTCTTCGGACGCCGAGATGACGAGTCGTCGGGCAATGAATCTGGGGTCTTCGCCGGCGTGGATCATTTTGGCAAGCCAGTAGAGGGCGGCATCTGGGTCGGAGCCACGGATGGATTTGATGAAGGCGGAGATGGTGTCGTAGTGTTGGTCGCCATCAGCATCGTAGAGTATGGCTTTCGCCTGGATGGACTCGGAGGCGATTTCGAGGTCGAGATTGATTTGGCTGTGATTAGATTGAATTTGGGGAATGATGGCGAGTTCAAGTGCGGTGAGGGCTTTGCGGGCATCCCCGTCGGCTTTGTTGGCGATGTGTTGGAGAGCATCTTCTTGCGCGTCAATCTGGAGTTTTCCAAGGCCGCGATCGGGATCGGTGAGGGCTCGCTTGAGGAGTTGTAGGATGTCGTCTGGGGTGAGGGGGTCGAGTTGGAAGATTTGGGATCGTGAGACGAGAGGCGAGTTGACGTAGAAATAGGGGTTATGGGTGGTGGCGCCGATGAAGCGGACGGTGCCTCGTTCGATATGAGGGAGGAGGGTATCTTGTTGCGCTTTATTGAAGCGGTGGATTTCGTCGATGAAAAGAATGGTGGTTTGGTCGCGGAGTTGTTGAAAGGTGCGGGCATTTTCGATTTTTGAGCGAATTTCGGCGACATTTGATTCGATTCCGTTGAGGGATTCGAATCGGGAGTTGGTGGATTGAGCAATGACGTTGGCGAGGGTGGTTTTACCGGTTCCCGGGGGGCCGTAGAAGATGAGAGAAGTAAAGCGGTCGGATTGGATAGCCCGACGGAGGAGTTTGCCTTCGGCTAAGATGTGTTGTTGTCCGGCGATTTCGTCGAGGGATTGTGGGCGCATTCGGGCGGCGAGCGGTGATGATGGCGATGGAGAATCGGGAGTGTTTTCTGATTCGTCTGGCGTGAAGAGGGAGTCCATGTTCTGAATTGAAGATTTTGAGAATTCGGGAGGTTGTTGCTTGCAGGGTGGGGTGAGTGTGAGGAGGATGTCGGGAGATTGCGATGCGTTGTTTTTATTCGTCTGAGTTTTTTTTGGAGTTGCCCGATGGGCATCCGTTTCCGATGGATAAATTTGAGGTGTCGAAAGACATGTTGGTGACGAGTGGAATTGTGAAGGGGGAGGATATTGTGGAGGTGAGTGCGGCTGAGACTCATGTGATGAAGCGGGTGCATGATGACGAGTATTTGGCGAAGATTTATTATGGTCAGTTGGACAGGAAGGAGCAGATTCGTTTGGGATTGCCGGTCTCGCCGAAGTTGTATCAGCGGAGTGCGACTGAGGTAGAAGCGACGAGGCAAGCCTGTCGGGCTGCTTTGCAGGATGGGGTGGCCGCGGTTTTAGCTGGTGGGACACATCATTCGTTTCACAATCGAGGTGAAGGTTATTGTGTTTTCAACGACATTGCGATTGCGATTCGCGATTTGCAGGTGGATTTTCCGGCAATCAAAGTGATGGTGGTCGATACAGATGCGCACCAGGGGAATGGGACAAATAGTTTACTGTCTGAGGATCCGAATGTGTTTACCTACTCGATTCATGTGGGGCGCAATTTTCCGGTGAGGAAGGTGGAAGGATCGATGGATGTTGAGACGGTGAGGTATGTGGAGGGGGAGATGTACTTGAAGCAGTTGTTTACGACGCTAGCAGCTGCATTGGATGTCTTTTCGCCAGATTTGGTGATATGGATTGCGGGGGCGGATGGTCATCGGAATGATAAGATGGGGCAGATGTCTTTGGATCTTAAAGATCTGATGAAGCGGGATGATGTGATTTTGAGGGCCTTTTTAGGAAATCGAATCCCGGTGGCGATTTTGTATGGGGGTGGGTATAATCGACAGAAGGAGTACACCGCGAAGATTCACCGAAATACGATTGCAACTGCTGCTAAGATTTCGAAGGAACTGGGGAGTTGAGATGTGCTTGGTCGGGGGGATTTGGAGGGGAAGTCCGCAAATCCTCGCGAATTGACGCGAATCTTTCTTGGTTGAGGAGTTTGGAACCACGGAAGGTGCGGAATGACACGGAAGTTGGTGGGTGGGGAGCTGGATTTGGTGTAGGGCGCGGAGGATGAGTTTGGGTTTAGGTGGAAGGATTATTTGGTGTGTGTTGAGGGTTGGTTGAAGACCCATTGATATTCGGCGGTGATCTGTTCGGTGAGGGGTTTTTGTAGGTTGTCAGGCAGAACACCCCAAGTGTAGGTTTCGATTTCTAGATGAGGGCAGAGGTCAGGGTTTTCCTCTAGGAGTTGGAGAGCTTCTTGGGCATGAGAGAGGGTGGAGGCAAGTGGGGAGAGGGGGGCCGAGTAGAGGGGAATGTGGAAATGAATGCGGCCTTCGGTTGAGGTTTCGAGATTCAAGGTTGAAGCTTCTAGGGATTCAAAGAATTGAGGAAGGTCTTTGAATCTTGTCAGGGGGGAAGTGTTCAGGATGACCTGATGGAGATAGGTGGGTTCGTTAAATTTTTTGATCGCTTCTAGGGCTTCAGGGTTTTTGGGGTTGAAGGAGAGGGCGTTGGAAAGATGAATTTTGGAGATGCGGAGGCCGGCATTGGTTAACTTCTGAAGAGAGGTACGGCAGTCATCGAATTCGAGTGCGAAATGACAGGTGTCGTAGTTGATGCCGATGTGTTGTTTGATGAGTTGTGGGTCGTGGGTGTTCGTCTGTGCCCAGTTCAAGAAGCGGTCGAAGAAGGCGAGGGTTTCATCGGTGTTTTCAAAGTGGCCGATGGGTTCGGGTTCGAGCCCGAGATGGAGGTCTTTTCCTGATTCTTGTGCGAGTTGGTGGATGTGTTCTGCACAGTGATAGAGGTTTTGAAAGATGAGGGTCTCGTCGGCCTTGAATTCTTTAAACGAACCGGGAAGAGTAGAAACAGATCCGCCTGAGTCAGGTGGGCATAGGGTATTGATGATGGTGAAGAGGTTGTTGGTGTAGGCAAGCCTTTCGGGGGTGGTCCAGTCGGGCCGGTAGACGTTTTCTTTGACGGAGGTGTGGTGGAAGGCTCCGTAAGGGAAGCCATTGATGGTGAAAACGTAACAGTTATTCGAGTGGAGCCAGGTTCGGAACTGAGTCAAGTTGTCGTCTTGGAGGAGTTGTTCGGCAGCGAGAGCGGAGAGGCGGAGACCGATGGCGAAGGAAGATGAGGTCCGAGCGGTTCGGCTGGGTGTTGGTTGGCTTTGGAGGGAGTCGCGGACAGCTAAGACGTCGGTTTGAAGAACTTGGAAGGTTTCGGTCCAGGTTTCTGCTGGGTGGATGTTGGTACAGTAGGCGAGGTGGTGATGGTTGCGAAAGATCATGAGATTGAGTTTGTGAGAATTTTGAGGGAGCGAAGGCGGTTGAGGGTTGATGCGATTTCGTGGGGGCGAAAGGCAATCCAGTCGCCGGGAGGATTTGGGTGGAAAGCAGTGAACCCTTCTTCGTTGATGAGATCAGAAAGTTGTTGGGCTAGTTCTGAGATTGTTGTTGGTGAGGTGATGAGGTTTGTGGTTACGGCGTGCGCGAGGGCGTGTCCGATGCATCGAATTTGCGATTCTCCGAGGAATTGAGAGAGGAGTGAGAGGTCGATTTCTTCTTTTCCGAAGATCAGGGTGTTGGAGTTGGGGGCTTTGATATTGAGGCGAGGAGGGCGTGAGTCGCGGGGTGGTCCTCCGCGGCGATTGCCACGATATGCTGGTGCTTCTTTGTGCGGATTGAGAGAGGTCTTGTCGATGATGCGTGCTGGTTTGGGGATATTGGAAGAGGTGAGAGGTGCCGCAGGGGGGGAGGCAATCTTTTTTGCTTCGTTGGTGAGGTCTTGGGGGGTGTAGTGATCTAGTGCCAAGACGAGGTCTGCGGGTGCGAAGTAGTCACCCGATCCGCCGAGGACAAGAATGGTGGAAATGCGATGATCATCGTAGAGAGAACGGACTCGGTTGACGAAGGGAGTGATGGGTTCTTTTTCGGGCGCGATGAGGCGCTGCATGCGTTCGTCTCGGATCAGGAAATTGGTGGCGGAGATATCTTCGTCAAGGAGGAGGCAGCGGGAGCCGGATTCGATGGCTTCCATGATTGCGGCGGCTTGGGAAGTCGATCCAGATGCATTGGTGGTTGAAAAGTTCTCGGTCTTGATTCCGCCGGGTAGCGTGCTGATGAAGGTTGAGAGATCGACAGAAGCAATGGAACGACCATCTTCGGCGCGGACTTTGACGGCGTCGTTTCGGGTCACAACTTGTTCGCGTCCGTCATTTGGGCGGTGGTTATAGATGCCTCTTTCGAGAGCTTGAAGGAGGGTTGATTTTCCATGATATCCTCCACCGACGATGAGGGTGATTCCTTCGGGGATTCCCATGCCGGTGACAGGCCCGGCATTGGGAGTCTGAAGAGTGATACGAAGGTTTTCGGGTGAGGTGAAGGGGATTGCTTGTTCGAGTGGGCGGTGATCGAT
>JAHDGN010000289.1 GCA_020627645.1 Akkermansiaceae bacterium | reverse complement strand
TTTCCCAAAAATATTCTCGGGCGATTTTGTGAGATCTTTTGGACACCCATGGCTAGCGAGGAAGCTTTAGACAAGATTAGGAGTGAGCTGCTCCTTGCCAGTGGGTCGCTAAAGATTGGAGATCTTCTTCAGCAGGTGGTTTGGCAGCGGGTCCGAAGGCTTTGTCTTTTAGTTCGGCAATTGCGGTTTGAAGTGAGGATTTTTGTTCTTCAGCGAGTGGAGACTGAGTGAGTGATTCTAGGTAGCTTAGAACCGTCACGGGGGTCAAGGTGTTCGGGATTGGTGGACCCGTGATGATCGCTTCTTCTGTGTCTTTCTTGCGGAAGAAGATGAACCAGGCAGCAAAGGCAATGAGGGCAATTGGAACTAAGAGTAGCAGCAACAGCCATGGTGATGCCGAGTCTTTTCCGGCAGTGATTGGAGTGCGAGTTTCGACCGAAACCAAGTCTACGTCTTGGTATTTTTGAAGGGTGAGTCCTTTCTCTTTTTCGGTAGAGAGGTCTGCAATGACTTCAGGAAAAGAGAAATATCGGGGAAGGTTTTTGGTGGTAGGTGTCAGCGTCAGGCGCCACTCATGGGTTGAGAGTGGGGCTCCGTCGTCAGTCTCCGCGTCAAGTTCTTCCACTTGGAGTTCTCGGTCTTCGGTTTCAGTAATTTCAAATCCATGGATGGGAAGTTTGATCAGTTGATCGAGGGCGGGAATTAAACCGTGAGCGGTGGCTTTGAGTTCAAGGACAACCTTGCCGTTTTGGTGACTTTCACGTTCATCGAGAATCTGTGAGAGGGAAAGGTTACGATATGGTCTTGGGCTGGTCGGTTTTGAAGCATCGATTGGGATACTAGAAGAGGATACGGGAAGAACGACGTATCCTGAGGTGTCGAGGAAATCGAGATCCATTTTGAGAGGTGGGATGGTATCGACTTCAGGTCCTTTTGCTTTAAGGAGGAAGTAGGCATATGGAGTTTCAGTCCAGCCGTGTTCTTGTGTCGAGCGTGATTTCACCTTTGATTTGTGGAAGGTCAGAGAAATGACTTCGAAGTGTTCCTCGAGGGCGGTTCGGGCGGCCTTTTCAAATTTATCACGGTAATCCTCGGTGGGGCGTCCGTAGTTGTAAGAGTAGGGTTGGTTATTTTGGTTGATCAGGTAGCGTTGGAATCCGCCTGATTCTCTCTCAATCTCTTTGGTATGACGCAGATTTACGAAGAGGCCAAAGGGTGTAGCATGGTTGATTTGATCTGGACCATCGATCTTCACATCAAGGATGATTTCTGTGATGAGGTCTTGGTAGTATTGAAAGACTTTTGAAGCCTCTTCGATTCGTGGATGCTCTCCGGTTATCGGTAGGGCATTTTCGAGATAGCGGTATTTGAGATCCGCCGAGACGTTTGCAAGGCGAGCGTTCAGCGTGCGTGTGAACTGGTCAAGGTGTCGCTCGCGGCACTCGGCAGGAATGGCTTCGAGAGCTTCTTTGATCTTGGCAAACTCACGATGGACAGGCTGGTGATCGGCCTTTAGTCCTCCCAGATTTGGCGATCCAAGAGCGGCAAAGAACCAGGTAGCAAATGGTTCGATCGATTCGTCAGATTTTTTCTTCAATGGAAGAGTTGAGGTGTAGGTCGCAGCAGATTTGGCGATATCGACCAGGCACTGTGATTTTGTGAGAGCATGATCGGGGTTGGAAGCTAGGGTTGATTTGTAGTTCGATGCTTCGTAGGTCAAGGAGGCAAGCTGAAGTTGAAGGAGCCATGAATCAGGGTTTCGAGCGAGGGTGTCGCTGGTGAAATTGATGGCCGCTTGATATCCACGAAGGACTTGGGCCTTGAGTTCCTTATCGGTTCTCTTGGTCTTTGCTTGTTTTTGAACTTTGGGATTTGGCCAGAGGCCAGCGAGGTTTTGTCGCATGCGAGCGACAAGTGCGTTGACTGTTTCGGGATCGAGTTCGTCGAGGGAGCCGAAGACTTGGGAAAGTGCTTCGAGTCGCCAGACTTCTGCCTTTGAGTGGGCTTGAATGAAAGCTCCAGCGAATTCGACTTGGAAATTTTTGCCAAGTTTCAGATCTTGAACGGATCGATAAAGCTCGGCGAGTTTTTTAAGGTTTCGTTCTTGTTTGGAGCGGGTGAGTGGGATGGTTTCGGCCCTGCTATTGTATCCGTAGTAATAGTAGTAGCTTGAGCGATATCGATCCTGTCGGTTCGGGTTATTGTTTTCGGCCCAGACCTGGATCATTTCGCTCACTAATTTTTTAGCTTCCTCAGGTCTGACTTTTGCGAGTTCACGAATGAGCGGCATCGAAAGCTCTTGTTCCTTAACCTTGAGCAAGAGTCTTGTAGTCCAAGATAGGAGTTCGAGGCGAATTGCTTCATCGACATTCTGCGACCAAGAGTCTGAGGGGCGTGCCCGGAGAAGGTCTCCGGAATTGATTGGTTGTTGTGTTCCAGATCGGTAATCCCATTCCCGATTCCTGGTGGAACGGTAGTAGGGGTTTCCAAAGTCATCGTAGTCCATTTGCGGACGCATGGAGCCAGAGTCATCGAGCTTGTACGAGCGTTTGGCTTCGTAGATCCAATTGCGGGCAAAGAGAGTGAGGAGTTCTTTCCAGGGTTTTACATCAAGATTTGGGCTTGCGAGAAGGGCTTCGGCTGAAGAGGACTGGAGCTGTATTTGATCGAGTCTCGGGTCGGAAGCGTAGTTATCACGATTTTGAGCCGTAGACGTGGCAACTGCGGCAAGGATTTCGTATCCTTCACCTGAGGGGTCTTTGAAAGTTTTGGATATCCAGTCACTACCGGTTGAACCTTCAAGTTCTGGAACAATTTCGAGAGCGCGATAGAGGGCTTCGTTTCTTTGCAGAAAGTGGGCGTCCTTATTTGAGACAAGATTGATGCAGATACCCCAGGCTTTGGGCAGGTTCTCCTGTCCTTTACCTGCCTTGTAAGATGCCAGGTGAAATTTCCCAAGGAGGTTGAGGAAGGTATGTTTGTTGTTTTTGGTCGCTTCTTTTAGGTCGGGAAGAAATCCGGCGGCATCGTCAAGGAAGCCAGCTGAAAGTAAAAACTGTGCGGTTCGAGCCTTCTTTTCTTCAGTGTCTTTCCCAAAGTATTTGGTTCCCTGGTGGAGCTTTGCAAAGAAGTCCTCAGGTGGCCGGTTAGAGGGTGAAATGAGTGAGGCCAGCTTAGAAATGTTACTATTAGAGAGTTCTTTTTTTGCGCAATCTGAAAGAGTTAAGATCTCGTTGGGGCGGACATATGGCTCTTGTTTCTTTCGTGAACTTCCTGATGACCGGCTGCTACTGCTGCTACGTCCTTGTTGGCTGAGTTGTTGGACGATGAGATTAAAGGTTTGAGATGCTTCTCGGTCGGTAAGGGAGGCGAAGAATTTAGAGACTTTTTCCCACTCTCCAAGAGTCACGGCTGTTTTAAAAACTTCGACGTCTTGCTTGTATTGTTTGACGAGACGCTGGGTTTCTTTTCGCTGGTCAAATTTCGGTTTTTCTCCCTCTTTTCCTTCGTTGTTGCCGTTGTTATTTGGTTCGGGATTGGGTGCCGGAGGTTTTGGTTGTTTGTCTTCGTCAGCTTTTCGATTCGCAAGCCGTTTTGCTCTGAGCCGTGCATCGAGAATCCCTGCGGTCGATCGATCGATTTGGATCCTCTGAAGGAGTTGAGTACGCTGTTTTTCGGCATCGCGCTGAGCGCGCTCCTGAGGAGTTTTAGGGGCAGGTCGATTGTCTTTTTTTAGTTTGTTTCTGATTTCAGCTGGGAGTCTCGAGGTATCGATTCCGCTTTCGAGAATCATTTGAATGGTCGCGTCGTCAATTTCTTCTGCAGAGAGCGAACTCAGATCGATGATGCTATCTGAGATCCCGCTCGAACTGCTTCCTGAATTTCCAAAAGGGTCGCGACCTGAGCTTGATGAGAGGTCATATTGGGCCGGAGCTCCCATTGTTGCGAGAGCACTCAAGATAAGAATTTGTCGAAATTTCATGACGATAGAAAGATGTAGGTTTGAGGTTTTGGAGGAATGGATGGTTTTGGCGAGTTAGCTTCCAGAGCCGTCGGCTGGAGGTCCCTGTCCGGCTTTACGTGAGTCGGAAGGTTTTTTGCCCGGCTTTTTGCCTTTTTTACCTGGCTTTTTGCCTTTTTTCGGGCGACCGCCCGATTTGCAACCCTGTCATTGTTTGGGTAATGGAAGGCCATAGAGCTCGGTGGGTTCGGCTCGAGCAAGACGGATTGCTGATTCGAGATCGTTGAGGTGTTTTTCAGAGCCGGTTGAGTTCTGAGCAAGGAGTTTGTATTCTTGTCGAGCCGCTTCGATTTCGGGCTCCCACTGGTCGGCAGGAAGACCCTCAAGTTTCATGAGGTAGGTCATGTAATAGCGAGCGTTGGCGAGAGTTGAGAGAGCTTCGTCTTTAAGTTCCTGAGGGATCGACGGGTCCTCGTTTAGGTTGGCAACTAATGAGGCGAGGTCTTCTCGAGCTTCTGGAAGCCCGGCATTTTGCATCTTAGCTTTGGCGACCTCCAATTGAATTCGGGTAGCCGTCTCCTTTTTTTCAACAGGAAGCTTGGCGAGAGCCTCTTGATAAAATTTGATGGCCGATTCCCAGTCTTCCTCCGCGGCGGCTGCACGGGCCTTTTTAAGGATGTCTTCAGTGTGATCGAGAACGAGGTGTTCTTTACCGGGGCCAAAGTGGTAGGCGGCGAAGCCCAGAGGGACTAGAAGCCAGAGGGTGATTAGAATAATTCGCATCTTGGTTTTTTGGTTATGAGTTTAGGGTCGGTTGTTAAAATTTTAGCCTCCTCCGCAGAATCTGTGGGTGGAATTGGGTTCTGACAGCTACAGGT
>JAHDGN010000288.1 GCA_020627645.1 Akkermansiaceae bacterium | reverse complement strand
CGCAAAATCAACGATCTCACCTCCAAATCGCCGCGAATAGCGAAAGTCGGGCTAAATATCACCTCAGCTCGAAACTCAAAAGAAGACTCCGCCAAAAAAAGATCATGAGACCTACAGCACTAGAGAGGGAATTGAATCAGATACCTAATCACATCAACGACCCGTTTGCCAAGGAGGTTGATTGGTGTCCAGTAAATCCTGGAGGCCGTTATTTGCGCACCCACAAGCCAGTCATCGAATCGACATCAAAGATGTCATTTCGCCTCTGCCATTTCCCACTACTAAAATGGTATCTCGTATTCTCATCATTTGTGTTCGCAATATTCATCGTTGGGATTAGACACCAGCCATCCCTCACTATATATTCCATCGCATTGGTCAGCCTCCCCCCAATTGTTGTCCTACTTCACCACCCTATATTTTTCGATAAACGTTTGGGTTATGGCTGGAAATCTTGGAGAATGCCAAAGCGGACATCTAAAAGAATTTTCGACCTGAAAAACATCTACGCCATTCAGGTCATCGGTGAAGATGAGTGCTACAATCGTGACTTTGGCTTTTTCTCGAGCTATGAACTTAACCTTGTCATGGTCGACAAAACGAGAATCAACCTCCTTGACCACCGAAAAAAATCCAGCATTCTAAACGATGCTCAAACGCTAAGTCAGTTTTTAGAAAAACCGCTTTGGAACGCCGTCACTGAAGATAGCCGAAAGAATAAACGAACTAGAAAATTTTAAAGATTTTTGGGGCGGCTAGGCCGAATTCAAAGAACACACTACACGAAGAAAAATGTAGGTGTACGAGTTTAGAAAAGAGCAATGAATGATGCTTTAAGTGTTGACGTGTCAAGGGGTCTCAGAAATTGGGGTGGGGGCGATATTTAACCTCAAACAGCACCCGCCAACCTAGGTATTTTTCCCCTTCAGTTTAAATATTTCGGTCTATTGGTTGGGGAAGTCAATAAAACATCGCAAATTCAACGTCGTCTAAATCGCCTCCACTGAAGATGGACGTCACTGATCCAATGGGAGCCGCTTGATCGACGAATTTCACGCGTTGGCTTCTCAGCTCAGGAGCTCCCTCAATGTTCCTCATGAGTATGCAGCTACCTCTGAAATCGCGTTCCAATCCCCCCCCCACCCGCAAGCTCGATCAAACGCTCAGGCTCCCTCCCATTGGCGATCACCACTTCAACTCCCTCCCGACTGGCAAACTCCACCGCATCCAGCTTTGAGAGCATACCTCCAATCGAAAACCTCCCACGCTCTTCCCTCACCATTCCCCTCGCCGCTGAAACATCCTTCACCTCCGGTATCAACTCTCCCCCCTCATCCAACAACCCATCCACCGTTGTCAGCAACACCAACTTCTCAGCCCCCAACAAACAGGCAACCCTCGCAGAAAGCAAATCATTGTCCCCCACTCTCAATTCATCGACCGCAACCGAATCATTCTCATTCACCACCGGAACCAAATGCCCCACCGACAACAACCGACCCAACGCCCCCCTCACCCTCTCACCACGCTCACCCAGATCCTCTCCCGTCAAAAGAAGCTGGGCCACACCCAAATCAAACTGACCAAATAAGGTCTCATACCGATGCATCAATCGCGCTTGCCCCACCGCCGCTGCCGCTTGCCTCACCTCGACCTCTTCCGGATATCCATCCAATCCCAATACCCCGACACCCGCCCCCACCGCACCAGACGAAACCAAAACACACCGATACCCTTCCGCTTTTAACCCAGCCACCGCCGTCACTAACCGAACCAATGATGCCCCATCCAAACGACCATCATCACGAGTCAAAACTCCCGTCCCCACCTTAATGACCAACAATGGATTCATCTTCTCTGATCACATGCGTTCCGGCACCTCAATGGACAGCAAATTCAAACCATCCTTCAACACCCTCGATGTTAAATCACACAAAATCAGTCGACTCATCCGCGTCACCCCCTCCGACTTTAACACCGGACAAGCTTCGTAAAACGAGTGAAACGCACGCGCCACTTCCAACAGATAGGTTGCCAACAAATTCGGACGAAAATCATCCAACACCTGATGTACCTGCGCCCCATAACCACTCAACATCCTCACCAAATGAATCTCCGCCTTTTCAGACAACTCCAGCTGCCCCCCATCCAAATCAACATTTCCATCCAACTTCCGAAAAATCGATCGAGACCTCACATAACTATTCAAAAGATAAGGAGCCGTATCCCCCTCCAACGAAACCATCTTTTCCAGATCGAAAAGATAATCCGACATCCGATGATGTGACAGCTCAGTAAATTTCACCGAGTTTACCCCAATCAATTCCGCTAACCTCTCCCGCTCCTCCACATCCTCCACAAAACTCTTCTCATTCACCACCACCGCCGCCGCCTTAACCGCATCATCCAACACGTCTTCCAACTGAGGTAAATCCCCTGCCCGCGTCTTCAACGGCTTCCCATCCTTGCCCAAAATTGTCCCAAACGAAACATGCACCCACTTGCGTCCCTTCCCATATCCCATCCGCTCAGTGATATCAAACAACTGCGAAAAGTGCCCTCCCTGACGAAAGTCCACCACATACCACACCTCATCCGCCTCCCACTCCCTCACCCGATACTCCACCGTAGCCAAATCAGTCGTCGCGTAATTAAAAGCCCCATCCTTCTTCCGAATGATCATCGGAAAATCCTCCCACTCCCCATCCCGATTAATCTTAAACGGATCATTCTTCGGCTTCCCCTCTCCATTCGAAAACACACACACCGCCCCCTCACTCTCACGTGCAAGCCCCTCCCCCAACAACCGATCTACAAGCGGGCCAAGCACATCATGATAGGCGCTCTCACCCATCCAATGATCAAAACCCACCCCCAAACGATCATAAATTCGCTCCAAACCACGCTTCGACAACTCCACACAACGCTCCCAGATCCCCGTATTTTCCTCATCCCCCTGCTGCAGTTTTACCAATTCAGCCCGACACTCCTCCTTCACCCCTTCATCCTCCTTCGACGCATTGGAAGCCTCCCGATACAATCTCAAAAGTTCCTGCAACGGATCCTTCTCCAACCCCTCTTCATCCACCCCACGCTTCCAAGCCCAGGTCACCATTCCAAACTGTGTTCCCCAATCACCAAGATGATTATCCTTGATCACCCGATGCCCCACCTTTCGCGCCACTCGTGACAAACTCTCACCAATAATCGTCGATCGAATATGCCCCACATGCATCGGCTTCGCCACATTTGGTGCCGAAAAATCCACCACCACCGTCTTAGCCGAACCAACCTGCTGCACTCCCAAATCATCAGACTCCCACTGACCTCGGGCGACCTCAGCCCACGCCTTCGGTTTCAACGTGAAATTCAAAAAACCCGCCCCAGCCGTCGTCACCTCACACCAATCCTCCACCCCCATTTTTTCTCCAACCTCTCCAGCAAACTCCAATGGCACTCTCCCAAGCCTCTTCCCCAAAACCATCGCCACATTGCTCTGAAAATCTCCAAACCTCAGGTCCCTCGCACCCGTCACCTGAACCATCCCCTCATTGGGAACCTCCACATCCAATTCCCGCAGAACCTCCAATATCCTTTCTCGTAACTGATCAACGATCATCATTTTCTTCCTTTCAAACAGGGCATGCCCCAAACAACAAATCACAAACCTCTTCCGCGGTCTCCGCTTTCTCCAAATTTTCCCTCATCTCAGACTGAGAAAAAATCTTCGCCAACTCAGCGAGCAATTGCAAATGCTTCGCCGCTTTGTCCTCAGGCACCAACAACAAACAAATCAGACGGCTCGGCGCATTATCCGGCGAATCAAAATCAACCCCCTCCTTTGACCTCCCAAAAACCACCACCGTCTCTTTCAAAGATGGAACCCGTGCATGAGGAATCGCCACCCCACTTCCCAAACCAGTCCCCGCGTTCGACTCATGCTCCAAAACCGCATTCCCACAACAATAACAATCCCCCGAAGGCACCTTACCTACCTCCCGCAAGTGCCCAATCATTTCAAGCACCACCTCCTTACGATCCGTCTCTTTCAAATCCAAAATGACACACTCGGGTGTCAGCAAATTCTCTAAAGCCATAATGTTATTTGTGTCCCTGCCGCCGAAACGAGAGGACCGCCTAGCTACCCAACCCCTGACCCAAAAACAAGGCCAAACCACCCACAAATCTTCCCAAGCTCCATCCTCACGAGACCCCCAAATCGCCCCCAAGTCTCTATCAATCAGTAGAAATCAGTAGATTAGAGAACTTTTTTGGATTGATTTGTACCCTTTGAGACCACTTTGGCGTTCTCAGAATGAAACCCCAAAAAGCCACCCAACCCGCCAAAAGCATGAAGAAAGAAAAACTCGCCGAACTCATCGAAGCCCACCAGGCAGAGCTTTTTCGATACCTTCGATTTATCGGTGCCAATCACATGATTGCAGAATCAGGATGACGATCCAGATCACCACCTCAGACCATGATAGGTCCAAGTTCGTGAGCCAATGTCCGGTGACGCTGCTCCACAATACCATCCGCACCATCAAGACTATCAGCAGTTCCTCGCACAAAAGCAATCCGACGGTCGATGAGAGCCAAACCTCTAACAGGAACCCACGGCCGTCTTTCTTGGACAGCCCGATTCATTCGATGGTCCATGTTATCAACAACGCCCATTCCTACAATATAGACATTCATATCAAAGTCCCAGTCGACTCTACACTCAGGATTATTGACAATCGCGGCAACTTCCGGACCTGGTTGACCGTCTGCATTTATCTCATCAACCCCACCAAAGATATTGAGATACCTCACAGCCCCTCGGTTTGGCTGCTCAATCTTCTCCCAATCCA
>JAHDGN010000287.1 GCA_020627645.1 Akkermansiaceae bacterium | reverse complement strand
ACTCACATCGATTTGATCTGCCTTTTTTGATCCGTCGGAGTTGGATCCGTAAGATTAACATTCCTAGAAATGTCCTCTCCGGTCGCTACTACAATCCATCCTTCGTGGATCTCTACGAAACGTGGCAATGCTGCGACCGCACCGCCTCCATTAGCTTGGATCATTTGTCTCAAGCACTGGGCGTTGGGAAGAAGAATGGGGAAGGGAAGGACTTCCACCTCCTCATTCGATCAGACGAGCGCAAAGCCCTTGAATACCTCGAGAACGACCTTCGGTTGACCGAAGCCTGTGCGGTTGCCTTGGGGGTCATGGAAAACCCTGTGTTGAACTACTGATGAAAACGCTGGCAGAAATTATTGCTGCAAAAAAGAAGGCAAGCCGGGAGGAGAAGGCTCCTCTCGGCAATCTTTCCGAACCTCGGCAGCTTTCAGAAAGCAAGAAGGGGGAGAAAGTTCCGATGGAATTTCCAACCGGGGATCAGAAGGAGGACGATTGGCTGGATGTGAAGCAAGCATTCAGCACCGAAGTGGGGATTGTGATCGATCCGGGGGAGAACCCGGAGCACGCATGGATTGCCCTCCAGCGGACGGAAGATCCCGGCAACGTGATCCTTCTCCATCCACTCCCGCTCTTCGGACCCAAGAAGACCAACGAACCATTCTAACCAAACTCAAAGAGGAGGCTGCAAAGCGTCATGCTGAACGCTACGCCGCTCCTGCTGGGGATTGTCCTATTTGCTGGCGCAAATGGGGCAAGTCCCTCGCGGAGGGCTGCTGTGTCTGCACCGGAGACGTCGCTCTGAATCCTCGCAAAAATTTACCAAAATCATGAGCGAACAACAGTCATCTGAAGAAACGGATTCCAAAGTGAATTTGGGCGAGGTGAGCGTTTTTGCCAATGCCATGTCCACCGATGTTGACCAAGACATTGAGATCCGAGAAGTGCTCAAGGCAATCAGGACGGGCGAATGGGAAAGCGAGATTAATCAACTGAGGTGGAGGTGTCGTCAAAAAATGAACGATGTCTACGACAAAGAAAAAAAGAATCTGATCTCCATCTCCCTGTCCGCCGTTCTCACGACTCGAAAATCAAAGGTGCCGCTTAAAGAAAAGCTCACAAAACACAGCGGCTGGTTGCAGGGAGATTTTGACGCCAAAGATCATGACAACTTCGACCTTGAGAAAGCGCGGCAAGACCTCATCAATGATCCGCATGTCGGGTTTGTCTTTCTGTCCCCCTCAGGCGCAGGGTTGAAGGCTGGGATTCGCATTGATGGGAGCAGACACAAGGAAAGCTTCTTCGCCGCCGAGAAACACTTCCTCAAAAAGTATGGCCTCAAATTAGACAAGAGCGTGAAGGACGTTTGTCGCCTTTGCTTTGTCTCTTATGATCCCGACCTTTGGCAGTGTGATGAATTACCCGAGCCGCTCCCTATTCCTCAGAAGACTCAGTCTTCGAGAAAATCAAAGTCAGGGACCTTGTCTTATCCACCGACAACGGCTACCGATATTGAGGAGATGCTTTCCTGCATTCCCAGTCGCCCTGATTACGACGCTTGGCTGCGGGTGAGTTCTGCCGTTTGGAGTGAGCTTTCTTTTGACGAAGGAACTCGCCTTCTTAGCAATTGGAGCCCCGAAGAGAAGGAGGGCGAATACCGAGAGAAGTATGCCAATAAACTGGACAGCATCGGAATTGGCACCCTCGTCCACATGGCAAAAGAACACGGCTACCAACCGAAGAGGATCAGAAAGGGGAGAACTCTCGCCCCCAGAAGTGAAAATGTTCTGGGTGAACATCTTGTTGATGAAGAATTCGTTCGAGAATGCTTCAAAAGAAAACAGACTGGAGATGCTGAACTTTGGTTAGACACCACAAGAGACTTTGTGCGCTTTGATCACACCCTAAACGAGTGGCGCATCTATCGCAACGGGCTATGGCAAATTGATAAGCGGAAATCCGTCAAAGAGAGCTTTCCTGACATCGTGGGCAATTATTACGAGAGACTGATTAGCAAGATCGATGACTCCATTGGAGATGGCCCGATTGATGATCAAGATTCTCGCCTTGATGACATGGATGTTCTTTCCAAACGAATTGGAACGGTTTGTAACGCGCCCTGGATTAACAACAGCCTCGAGCGAGCCAGTTGTAACAACTCCATTGCAACCGAGTTGAAGGAATATGACCAGAAGCCTCACCTTTTGGCCCTTGAAAACGGAGTGATTGATTTTGAAGAGCGCAATTTTCGCAATCACCAAGGAGAGGATATGCTCTCGGTTGCCGCCCCTATTGAGTATGATGATAAAGCCACCTGCCCCAAGTTTGATGCCTTCTTGCATCGAGCCATGGAGGGAAATGAAGAGTTGGTAGCCTACCTCTGGCGTGCCATTGGATATAGCCTCACCGGATACGTTGATGAAGATGTTCTCTTCTTTTCGTATGGCAGTGGTCAGAACGGAAAATCAACCCTCAACTGTCTTCTTTCGATGCTCCTTGGTGATGATCTTGCCATGAATATGACCGTTGACCTTTTAACCGGAGGACATCGTGAGAGTGATTCGAAAGACTACAAGGTGGCCATGCTGCGTGGTAAGCGCGTGGTTGTGCCTGGCGAGATCCAGAGAGGCTCTCGCCTCAATGAAGCCACCGTGAAAACTATCCTCGGAGGAGAACCCGTGATGGGGCGTCCCATCAAAAAAGATCCCATCGTTTTTCGACCTACCCATAAAATTTGGTGGGCTGGCAATCACAAGCCGACCATCAGTAGTACGGACCACGGCATCTGGCGTCGCATTCACCTCATTCCTTGGATGGTGCAAATTCCCGAAGAGGAAAAGAAGAGGAGATCTGTTTACCTCGAGGAAATGAAAGAGGAATTTCCCGGCATCCTTAACCGGGCTCTCGTAGGGTGGAACGACTACCTCGACAACGGAGGGTTAAGGCCACCAGAAGCCGTCCAGGAGGCCACAAACGAATACCGCACCGAGAGTGATCAAGTGGGGCAATTCCTTGCCGAGCGAACCGAGAAGGACCTCTGCAGTCAGGTGAAGGGTAAGGACTTGCTCAACGCCTACCTCGCATGGTGTGAGGACAACAATGAACGTCCTTCGTATCGCACCTCAAGAGCCTTCCTGCCGCAGTTGAGAGAGCGAGGCATCGAAACTACTCTGGACCGAACCAAGACGACAATGGTTGATGGTCTTCGGTTCATCGGGGCTGGCTAATCTAAGGCAGCGAGAGATCTGCATCTTTTCAGAGGGGTAGCGTTTGGGAATAGCGCTGCCCCTCTTTTCTATCTCAAAGAAAAGTGCAGGGGGTGCAGGTGGTTGCAGGTGGTTGGTTTTGGCGACCACCTGCACCTTAACTCACTATTTATCAACGGATTAAGTCAAAGTGCAGGTGGTGCAGGTGCAAATCCGGCATAGTTTCTCTATAGAGACGCAGAGCACATACCCGACGCTACTATTTGCCTGTTAGAGAAAAGGTTGAGAAAGATCTAGGAATCTTTCCCGACACTAACCGCCTGCACCACCTGCAGTAGCCCTCAAAGCATTATAGAATAAGGGATTGAGGTGCAGGTGGTCGGGAAAACAACCACCTGCAGACCACCTGCAAATACCCTCCAACCACCTGCACTTTGACGGAAGATAGGCTGAATCGAAGGTGAAAAAATGCCACTTCTCTCGGTTTTTGGGGTAGCAAATCGGGATCATGGGTCACAAATCGGACACGTAGGTCACAAATCGGCAGACGGGGGTCGTAAATCGTCACAAACGGGCATACGGAGGTCACAAATGGGGGCAAACCGGCAGACGGGGGTCGCAAACTGGCAGACGGGGGTGGCAGACTAACACAAATCCAAGAAATCTCTCTCTCCTCATCACCTCTGCGGATCTCACGTCTCATTGCCCCGAATCATTCTCCTCCCTGTCTGCAAAAATGAGGCTCGTGAAGGAGCCTTACGGAGTTATGAATACTCCGTTTAAAAAAGCCCAAGACGAACTCTACCAGAATGCCGTTAACCTCTTGCTCTCTCCGCGCAACCTTAACGCAGAGCAGATTGAGGAGGGAAAGAAGGTGATTGATGCCACAATTGCCAATCATGGTCCGCTTGTCTCAAGATATCCTTGGTGGCATCCGTTTGTTCATCCACTTAATCTAAAAGCCTATCCGCCCAACATTCACACCACCCCTGACGAGAGCCATGGATGGCGAGGTTTGGATCACACCATTTACTTTGCAAACGCCTTTATTACCTGTCCTTACATCAGTGGAGATGAGGTGATTGATTCGGTAAAAGTAAAGGAGAAGCCGCATGGTGTGAGCTTTCAAGCAGAACTCCTTGATCAAGTTCTCTATCGGGAAGGCTGCTCTCCGGTGCTGGTCACTTGCGAATGGGAAAGAGATTGTGAGTTGGGATCTCAAATCCCACGTGCCGATGCTCTTCGGAGAATGCTCTCGCTGGTCATGGAACTCACCCAAGAAGCCGAGTATCCAGAAAAATGGGAAGGCTTTCACACGATGTTGCTAGGTGCCCCCAGTCATCAAAATGCGTCAATCTTTCTGGATGATGGAACCACCCAAAAAATGAAGAGGATTTACGAGACTCTCGATACTTCAGGGGCGCTGACGCCCAAATTGATTTCATAGTTGGGTTGGGGAGCAGAATGCAAGCGCCCTCACGTTGCGACGTGGGGGCGTTTCTTGTTGAGGTGGTGTTGCTGTTCTTGATTACTGCCAGCAGGCCCACAGGAGGTGGTTTCGTGGCAAATAAACTGAAGTAGAGGGGGTTGAAATACTACGCGGTTGAACTAAAATTCCAATGTTGCTTTTAAGGGCAACAAAAACGACATAAGACGTCCTCACGTTTTAATAAGCGTGAGGAC
>JAHDGN010000286.1 GCA_020627645.1 Akkermansiaceae bacterium | reverse complement strand
TGAAGGATCACGCCTACGCCCACCACCCCCAAACAAATCATCAAACATCCCTCCTCCAGCACCACCAAACACTTGACTGAAAATATCCATCGGATCATGGAATCCACCACGACCACCGCCTCCTCCTCCACTCTGAAACGCCGCATGCCCATACCGATCATAGGCAGCCCGCTTCTCCTCATCGCTCACCACCTCATAAGCCTCACCAATCTCTTTGAACTTCTCCTCCGCCTTCGGATCATCCGGATTCTGATCCGGGTGATGCTTCATCGCCAATTTACGATACGCCTTCTTAATATCAGCCTGGGATGCATCACGGGATACCCCCAACACTTCGTAATAATCTCGCTGAGACATCTTTCTTAACCTTCCTCTTCAGTTTGAGATTCAGCCACCTCATCACCAACCACTTCTTCCGGAGCCTTCGCAACCACCACAGCAGCTGCGCGAAGCAGCCGATCATGTAAAACATACCCCTTCCTTTTCACAAACAAGATCTCTCCAGCTTCCGCCCCCTCCTTCTCTTCCTCGGCAACTGCCTCATGAAAATTCGGATCAAACACCCCCTCCGCAGCAACTTCCTTCACCCCCTGCGACGACAAAAAATCATCCAACTGCCCCTTCACCATTTCCATCCCCTTATAAATCATCGAATCCTGCTCCTGTTCCGCCATCTGAAGCCCCATCGAAAAATTATCGAAGATCGGCAACAACTCCTGCAACAGCCCCGACCTTGCAAACCTCAAATCCTCCGTCCTCTCACGGGCCATCCGCTTCCGGTAATTGTCCAAATCGGCAGCCGAACGAATCGCTGCTTCCCGCCACTTCAACACCTCTTGCTCTGGCGTCAATTCTTCTTCAACAATCGCCTCTTCTTCATCTTCCAAAATCTCAACCTTGGCTTCCCCAGAAGCCCCCTCTGCCCCATCACTCCCCTCCGCCAAAGGAACCTCTTCCTCTGTGACTTCCGCTTCCGACTCAGAATTTTGCATGGCCGCAACCAATACTTAACCTCCCAAATTGTCAATCCCCCCTGGCCAAATCACCAGATAATCTTCAATCTTAAGACCTCAAATTTCATAGATTGAACCAAAAATCCGTTCAGCAAAAAACGACCTACTTCCTGGCAGAAACGATCTCTACAGCAAAGCAGTCAACTCAACAAATCCCATTTCTAGTTTCAAAATGGCGGAATGACCGAGCAATTTTTGGACTGGCATGGCAGGAGGAGGAAGTGGCGCGGGCAACTCGACAGACGACGAACTCCGCTCATTCAAGAAGGCACCCGTTCTCTCTTAGGTCCTCGAAGCGCTGACTCAAAAATCTCAAAAAAATCATTCCGCCATTCTGAAGCTAGAGGTGGTATGACACCCCTCTCACCCTCCAACGCACCAGGGGTATACTGAACCCAAAAAAAAGACCAAATACTCATGCAACAAACAAGCTTGCCGCAACGCCAGAAAAACTTGCCACAGCAGACCCGATTAGATTACCTTCCTTCATTCTAACAATGACCACTATAAATCTCACGCGCGCACTCCCTACCCTTTTTCTCGGATTCACCCAATTTTCCTACTCAGCGGTTACCGTTCTCGATTTTTCAGCCTCCTCAAACATCTTTAACACCTTTGCCAGCAATATTCCAAGCCCTCCGGCACCAGGTAACAACTTTTCGGATGGCCTCGACTCAATGGGAAACAATGGACAAATCGTATGGGAGGATATTGCACCTGGGATCGATCTAGTCGCTGAGTTCATCGGAGGAACCTACTTTACAAATCCCCTCAACGGTGGCCTCGACCCAACCGGGACCAATTTCGGAAATGTTAGGCTTTCAAATAGAGCGCCTGACCCTCGAACACCTGCACGGTTCCAGTTTTCAATATTTCAAGCTGACACGACAACTCTTCTTGGGGTTGATGAAGTAAGGTTTGGGTTTCTAGATCTTGATGGCGGACAAAATGCTTCTGAAGAATCAGTCACTTTCATCTCCTCAGATGGAAGCTACTCAGGTTATCGCGTCTCATCAACCTCTACCCTCTTGATTGGAGGAACCACTCTCCAACCCTCTTTTACTGCGCCAGCCCCCGGCAACATTCCCAACCCTACATTCGGAACACCACTAACAACGGACCAGGGAAATCGGGCTGTCGAATTCGTCTTTCGTGATGTATCCACATTCCAATTTGACTTGTTTGTTGCCGACGGCGAATCAACCCGAAACTTTAACCTATCGGGCACCATTCTAGACTTCGGCGATTCCTCTACGGTCATCACCGATATTCCTGAACCATCAACCACCCTAATGATAGTCACTACCATGTTGGTATTCTTTAGAAGAAAACGATAGAGCAACTTATATCCTTCTACGGCGAACATTCGCTGGCAGCCCCCTCATACACACGAAAAATGTGTAAATTTCGGCACATTAAAAAATTTTCAGCTCATGAACCTATCCTCAAATTTGAGAACCCGTTGGATTCTGACACAACTTCTCTGGCCGTTTTTGCTTGGCCCATCATCGGCCGAAATTCAGGTGAATTTTTCCCATTCATATAATGGAGCAACGAACTCAGTTCAAAATACCGGAAACATCACACTCCAATTTACGGTCAGTAATGTGGGCAATGTCACACTTGATGCATCATGTGTAAACACTGGCGCACAAGCCTACGTGAACGAGTTCGATGGAAACGTTGGAACCGTTGCGAATGCCGCTCTGTGGGGAGAAACATTTACAATAACTTTGTCATCAGACCTCACCAATTCAGGCAACCTAAGGATCGACAATCTTGGCCGGGGACTCGGGATCCAAGGTCAGAACCCTCATAAAATCGATGACACCTCAGAAATCCTCAATGCTTCAATAACCGGAACCTCTCTCCAATCAAACCTGCTCACAATAAGCTTTACAGGAGCAGACTCTACAGGACAAAAAAAGTTAGATCTAAATACAACATCGTACGATCTCACAACCCAATCAGGAACCATCGATGTTTCAAATCAAAATGTTGGGATGAACTTCTCGGTTTCTTCTCAATCAGATTTACCGAATCAAGGTTTTACCTTAAGTGGGATTTCTTTCGACTTCCCGATATCGAGTGGAGCCACCTCCTTTGATAACGAATCTGGAGATCAAAATTGGAATACCTCTTCAAATTGGAGCAATAATTCCCTCCCCGCCGCCAACGATAATGCAATCATCGATGGCTTTGATGTCTTAGTAAACACCCCAGTTGCCATTGCCCCCGCTGAATTAGAAGTCCGAAGTGGATCAATTTCTTTCTCTGACTCGGCATCCATCAACATTAAATCAATGATCATTGGGAGACAACTTACCTCTGATGTGACCTTCTCTCTAGGAGGCTCTGGCGCTTCAATAAATGCTGATGGAACAGCTGAAGGTCATTTCGCATTCGGAACTTCCTCAACCATTATTTCGATACCAGATGGAGCCGGAAGCAGGAGGTTGCAACTCGGCCCCGGCACGCTCGAACTAGATCTCGGATCAGAATGGATCTTAGATGGAAGCGGATACTCTGGCCCCTACGATATTGGCACGACTTTCCAACTTGCAACGTTCGAAAACTTTGTCGGATCCACTTCCGGATTTCGAACCCGCAACTTTGATCTCCCGGCGAACAGAGCCCTCCAACTAGTCGTAACTGCGACATCCATTCACTACGAAATCATCAGCAAAAACGCCGCTACCGGTCCGAACGTCATCGTCATCAATGTTGACGACATCGTTGGCGGACAACACTACGCGTTTGAAGGGCGAGACTGCTTGACCCCAACAATCGACTCACTCGTTGCTGAAGGCCTGAACTTCACAAACGCCTTTGCCGCATCGACCGTTTGTGGACCATCTCGCTACTCCCTCTTAACTGGCCGACTCCCCTCGCGCAACACCAGCGCAACCTTCCTAGCCAAATATCCACTACAGACGCTAGGCCGATTTGGAGTTTCAGACACTCAACTAGAAAACGATAAGCAAAACATTGGCGCTTGGATGCAACAGGCTGGCTATCGAACGGGCTTCGTTGGAAAAGGACATGTTTGGGATGACGCCGTCAAATCAACCTCAAATTGGGAAAACATTGGCCTAATCACCTACGGTAAAACAGACGACCCCGCCAACAACCCCACAGTGAATGGAGCCATGAAACACAACCACCGTGTGCTATGCCAGCGCATGAGAGCTGTAGGCTTTGATTATGTATCGAGCTTTTACTCAGCAAATCTCCTAGAGCTTCGCAATGACTCCCTAAACGTTCACAATCAAGAGTGGATCACCAAAGGTGCCTTGGAATTCATTGATGAAAATCATCATGAAAAATTTTTTCTCTACATGGCTCCCACGATCAATCATGGCCCCGTACGAAACGACCTGAGCAAGACCCTCGGAGCAGACCACAGATATACTGGAGCTGGTTATTTTCCCGACATCGATTTTTCTTTCATGCCCAGCCGGCAGACCATTCGAAACGAAGTAACAGCTGCAGGAAAGAGTCTCATTTCAGCTCGCGAAACCTGGCTGGATTACTCAATTGAAGCGATCTTGAACAAATTAACTTCACATGGCATCCGAAACGATACTCTCATTATCTTCACCTCGGACCACGGAGAAAAGACCCTCAACTCCCCCATCATCTGGGGCAAATCCAGCTTATATGATGGAGGCATGAAAGTTCCCTTCATCATGAATTGGCCCGCCGGAATCACTTCTCCAGGCCGAACCTATCCAGATTTAGTTTCTCACCTCGATATCGTCCCAACTCTTCTAGAACTCACCAATGCTTCAGAACTTCCCACACGTCCATCTGACGGCGTAGGGTGTGATTTTAAATGAAGTTTTTTGAATTTTAGGATTGTACTATTTTGAACA
>JAHDGN010000285.1 GCA_020627645.1 Akkermansiaceae bacterium | reverse complement strand
TTTTGAACTCCGGTGCTTCCAATAGCTACTCATTTCAGTCCGACAGACTCCTAGGTAGCCAATGACTACCCAACTGATCGTAGACTCTTCTAATTTCGCGCCCAACACCAACAAACATATAAGTCAGCATCCCACGCTCCAAATCACTTCTTGATAATCGCAAAGCATGCCGCCTACCCGGTAGATAAGTGCCGACTGGCAAAGATCCCTCCAGAAACTCATCATCATATTCATCCAATAACTGCGTTGCCCCATTCTCAAATCCAGAAAACAATTTCTCTTTAATTTGGTCGAACGAACTCAGGTCCTCTGAGTTATAGACATACTTTCTCAACTGGCTGACTCCTTCTTCATCGAGTGCAAGATGACTTGACTCCATGATTTCCATCACCAGCTTTTGACGATCCGTTGAACTCACAGAGCGGGCCTCAAAATAGCGCTCCATCTCCTCTACCCCTCGCTCCTCAAAAACCCTTCGCCCGAAAAGCCTCAGATAGTGCGGGTGGTCTCCAGCACTTTCCCCAATAACATCTAACCAACGCATCGATAAATCAAGGTCCACCTTAGAGATCTCCGTTAAGACTTTGGTAGCACGACCTAACTCATCTTCTTGATTGGAATCACGACGCAACTTCAACCGCTCCAAGACTTTCTCAGGAAATACCCGAGCACCCCTCAACTCAATCAAAAGCTCTAATCCACTTTGATCATCTCTATCTATATCCCGCTTCACAAGCTCATCCAACATCGCATCCGCAGAGTTTAAATCATGGGATGCCAGCAGGTGAATTGCCTGACTAATCGTAGATGGCACCTCAGCACGGCGGTCTGAGTCTGAGAAAGGGGGCCTTGCTATATCAAATTTTACCGACAATGCCGCAAGTTGACCTCCCACTCCTTCAGGGTCAGCCAGAAAATCTGCCGCCAATTTGACAAAATCACAGCGAGAGCGAATGGACTCTGGACAATCCTGCAACAACCGCCCCGCCCAAGCCAAATCAACTTTTGAAACACCCTAAATGACCTGCTGCCAGGCCGCTAACTTCACTTTCTCATCAGTCAATTTTTCAAGTTCTTCAAGAGCAAAACTTGGGTTCAGTTGGGCCGCCACAGAAAACAATTCAGGGTCAACCGGGCTCATTAACCAAACCTTCTCTAACAAATCAAAATTTTCTGTTCGCAACGCTTCATTCATCAACCATGACCTCAGGAATCGCTTGAAACCTTCATCACTAGAACTTGCTAGTAGCTCAAACAATGGCTCCAATGACTGCTCATCTGGCCTGCTTTTTTCGACACGATGGCTTCCCTCTCGGGACGAGTCTGTGTTCTTAGACGAAACTTTGTCAGAATGACTTTCCCTTTTCTCCTTCCATTCTTGCCAACCGAGAAAACAAGCCAAAACGAACAATAGCGCTATGATTGCTTGCAAATTTTTCACGGCGACCGTCATAGATAAATCATGATGGGGAGTCAGCTCCAAAGTGATACCATCTTAGCTTCATAGAATAATTATCAACATATCATGATTTGCTGATTGATCACTTCCGTTCATTTCTCTTTGACCAAAATCCTCGCCTCTGCCATCTCCAAATTTAACGAAACGAGCGATGCATCATACCAACCCTATCTTCAGTCTCATCCATACCTCACATCCATGTGATGTATTGGATAGCCAGACAAGCAGGGCTCTCTAACTTGGATCTTTCAAAACCAGTATCACACGATCAACGCCCTGCCCACCCACGGAGCAGGGTTTTTTAATGCTCCAAATCAAAAATTTCGGGGCCATGGTGTAGAGGTAGCATCCGGCAATGTGACTGCTGCGGGGTGGGTTCAAATCCCACTGGTCCCTCCAATCAAATCAATTTCAATGAACGCAAAAGATCTCATCAAGGCCGGCTACCAACCCGGTCCTCAAATCGAAAAAATGCTCGTTGCCATCAACGAACTCCAAAGTCGGGGTGTCACCGGAAAAAAATACATCCTCAAACTCCTCAAACGACAATTCGGAGAGCCCAATCCCAAACTTCACCTAAGAGAAAAACCGATCCCACACACCGAAGCCATTCAGGCCAGCTCTGACGAAGAAAAAATCAACCTCTCTAAAGTTCGCGAAAAGATGACCGAACTCATGAAAACTCCTGTCATCCAAAAAGGCGCCATCATGCCCGATGCTTGCCCAGCTTCAATGGCTCCTGCTGTCATCCCCGTCGGTGGAGCTATTGCTGTCGAAAATGCCATCATTCCCTCAGCACACTCAGCCGATATCTGCTGCTCTCTCTTTGCAACTTTTTATAAACCTCAAACCGATATCTCTTCAGAACTCGATGCCCTGACCACCTCAACCCGATTTGGTCCCGGTGGAAGACACCTCAACGATTTGGTTGATCACCCTGTCATCCATGAAGATGTCTGGGAGAATCGCTTCCTGAAAGGACTCCAAGATCGCGCCCGCATTCATATCGCAGATCAAGGCGATGGAAATCACTTCGCCTTTATTGGTGAAATCGAAATTACCCACCAGCTCCGTCAACAACTCGATCAAGCCGGGCACTCCCTCTTCGAAAAGACAACAGGCAAACTCCGCGCCCTCATCACACACCACGGATCACGTTCCCTAGGCTCACATGTCTATAAACGAGGGCAAGATGCCGCTCGAAAACAAACCTCTAAAATAGCCGACCAAATCCCCGACGCCACTCAATGGATCGATGCCAAATCACCCGAAGGAATCCAATACTGGGAGGCCCTCCAGTACATCTCCCGCTGGACTCGCGCTAACCACGAAGCCATCCACCATCGATTCCTCGACCACATCGGAGCACAACCCATCGAAGCCTTCGGCAACGAACACAATTTCGTTTGGAAACGAGGCGACCTTTTCTATCATGGCAAAGGCGCCACTCCCGCTTGGAAGGACCCCCAGGGCAGACCACTACTCGGCCTCATTCCTCTCAACATGGCTGCACCCATCCTCCTCGTCCTCGGAAACGACAACCCCAACTACCTCTCCTTCGCCCCACACGGAGCCGGAAGAAACCTCTCCCGAACCGCCCTCCTCAAAAAACACCGCTCCCGAGATCACCGACAACATCTCATCGACCACCATACCAGCCAGATCGACGTCCGTTGGTTCAATAATAAACCCGACCTCTCCGAAACTCCCATCGCCTACAAAAGTCCCGATACCATCAAACAACAAATCCAACACTTCAACCTCGCCAACATCGTTGCCGAAATTCACCCCCTCGGCTGCATCATGGCCGGAGGAAAGAAACGACGAGACGAAGAAGAACTCACTCCCAAACAACTCCGCCAACAAGCCCACCGCAAAGAACGACGCCGCAACAAACAAAACCTCCAAAATTTCGAAGGCGAACAATGAAAAAGAATCCCAACTCAAAAGCAGAAATCCGAAAAGCTCGCTCCCGCCACTACCGGCAACTCTATCGCGAATACCAAGACCTCTTAAAGCAACAGAAAAACCAGCCCGTTGTCCCCCTCAAAGAACCGTTCATCCGGGGCTTTGAACGATACTTCGCCCTCTCTAAGGAAGCTCTTGAACGACCCGATGTGGAAAATCTCACAATAATCCTCCCATACTTCCAAAACCATCAATACTGCCGCAAAGGAATCTTCCGAGTAGGCAAACCCAAAGGTAGACAATGGACCAAAGGAGAAGTTGGACCCCACCAACTTCGCAGACCCCTTCTTGGTGACCTCGTCAAAGGATCGTTCCCTCGCTCGTTATATTCTTACCTTAAGCCACACTATTTTTTCCGCCCAACTCAAAATCCAATGAAGCCTAAACCAAAGAGAGGGCACTTTCTCCATAAAATAAAATTTCGATATCCCCAACTCTTCGAATCCATTACCCAAAAATATCTCGTCACTCACATTCGCCTGATTGATCCCAAAGTCGAATCACGATTGACCGAACTCGAAAAAATCCTATGGGGGGAACAACACCGAGGCCAAGTCACCAAAGCACTGCACTGGCGAAGCTATCGCTGGTGGGACACTCCCCACATTACCATAAAATCCTCCCTCGATGACTTTCGACAACAACTCGACGAAGCCAATCACGATCCTCAAATCCCAAGCGCGGTCTCCCCGCGCTTTTTTTCTGCCCCTCCATTAAAGATTTCAAAACCGCAGATCGTATTTTCAGAAATAGACGTCATAAACACTCCCCATGCGATCACTCATTCTCTTCCTACTCCTCCCCCTCCTCGCACACAGCAAAACGAAAAAAGACGACCGCCTCATTCTTCTCGGCGCTTCATACGGCAAGAATCTCATCGCCATTTGCGAAGCCGACGGCACGGTTCTCTGGAAACACCAAACCAAAGGCCCCAAAGCCGCCAACAACCACACCGGACACCACGATATCCAATTCCTCCCCAACGGAAATATCCTGTTCCATGACACCTGGCAAACGACATCCGAAATCGACCTGCACCGCGATATCGTCTGGACCCACAAATCAGAAAAAGCCCACGTTCACGCCTTCCAAAGAACCCCCAATGGCCAAACCATGATCGCCGAATCTGGACTCGGACGCATCATCCAAATCGATGAAAATAACCAAACCATCTCCACCACCCCACTTCCAAAAAACGGTCGCCATCAAACCCGTATGGTTGAAGTTCTACCAAACGGCAACTACCTCGTCTGCGCAGAAAATCCCGGCGTCGTCACCGAATACGATCCAAAAGGCAACATCATCTGGGAATACCCCACCAACAGCAGAGTTTTCGGCGCCATACGTCTCCAAAACGGAAATACCCTCATCGCCACAGGTAGCGGAAACTCCATCATCGAAGTCTCACCAAATAAAAAAAGGATCTTCAGCAGAATCTGTGGGTAGGTTTGGGCTCGGGGAGGTCTCC
>JAHDGN010000284.1 GCA_020627645.1 Akkermansiaceae bacterium | reverse complement strand
TGGCGAGAGTGATTTTCCATCAGAACCTTAGCGACCATCCTCTCAGAATCATCTGACCCCAAAAAACATCCGATTGACTGTCGTCAAGAAACGCCCAAGCAACGCCCTCAGCTCAAAAAAATGCACCCTGCCTGCTGACAAATCACTTCAGCAGCTCGGCAATTTTATTTCATTTCAGTGAAAGATCGTGAAAACCGCAAATCACCCCTAACACAAATCCATAGAGTTTCGATCTGGAACCCCTTCAAAAACCTTTTTCACACGAAACAATGAAATCAGTAGCTATCGGATCAGAGAAAAAACTGCCCCTCTCCGATCAGCCCAAAAGATTCAGAACGATGAAATCCTCCCTCTGCGCCAAACCGTCGGGTCATTTTGTCCCACCAGAGCCGTTTTGTAGCATTTTTCATCTAGGAAAAATAGAACCATAGGTCCCATTTTCATGAATTTTACAGGATTAGAGCCCTAGACAAACATTTGGCCCGATTCCTGCCATAGAAAAAACCCGTTAACTAAAAACAAAAACAATGATAAACACCACTGACTTTCCAAATCGCCTCCTTGGGGGAATCGACGAAATCATCAACCGAGCTTTTGAGGGAATCAATGCCGTCACAGAAGCCATCGCCCCAGGAATCTATCGCTTCGAAGATGACGACCACTATAAACTCCGGCTCGACGTTCCAGGATTCACCCGAGATGAAATCTCCATTTCACTCAACGACAGCGAACTGACAGTCAAAGGCGAACTCGATCGCGACGATCCGTTCCTCTCTAATTTTGAAAAATCTTTTAACCTCCCGGAAGACATCAACTCGGAAGAAATAGAAGCCAAACTGGACCTCGGCGTTCTTGACCTCAGCTTCAAAAAGCAAAAGCAAGAAACTCCGACATCTAGAACCATCGAAATTTCCTAATTTTAGGTGAAACCAAACCAATCAAAATGATGAAAAATTTAAACGATCAAACGATTCGCCCCCAATTCATAAGCACTTCTGACGAAAGCGGAATTCAGCTCAACGTTGCCCTCCCTGGCGTGAAAAAAGAGCATCTAAACGTGAGCTCCGAGAAACAAATCCTGACAATCTCAGGGGAACGCGAATCCCTCATAGGAGAATATCATCGTCGAGATTCCGAGCCTCCACGCTTCGAACTAAAACTGAATATTCATGAAGATCTAGATCTCTCACAAACGAAAGCAACTCTCAGCGATGGCCTCCTAACACTCGAACTGCCTAAGCGACCCGAACTCGCCCCTCGCAAAATCGACATTCTTGCAAATTAGCGTTTTTCATGTGTGTGTGTGTGAAATAGCAAAAATGAGCGGCGTCCTCGAATGAGGGCGCCGTTTTCTTTTGCCTCCATACACAACTCCGGTTTTTCTAAGGGAGTGACCAAATCCAAGCTCTTTCGCAAAGCCGACCGAATCATTTACTTAAGTTTATTTATCTACCTCTTCTTTTTCATCCTATTCCCCAACGATAGAGATGAAAATCGAATCTTTCGAAACCCCGGTATCGCTCTCCTTCTGCTCGTGCTTTCCCAGACACTTTTTGAAAAGTTTCGAGCCTCATTGCTCGCCAACATTCTCAGCATCATCGTGATTGCGACCACGATCGCGGTCGCCCTGGGTGCGAATTCAGTTTGACACCGCGTCACGACTTCTTACCTTCCCTATCCTCAAAAAGGTAAATATCGCACCCATTAAATGCGTGCAATATGCCACATGCTACCCCAACTCCGAGACCATGAAATTAACACACACACCCTTCTCACTGTTCTTCGCCCTGACCTTAACGGGTAACAGCCTTGCCCAAACAACAATGACCACAAATAGCGATTGGGCCACCGGAACTTGGAGCAACGGTGTCCCGACCGTTGGCACTGATGCTACCATCGCCTCAGGTGTCTCCGGAACCGCTACGTCCGTCGTCTCAAACTGGCAAGGCATCCTAACTCTAGAATCAGGCTCAACTCTCACCGTAAGAACAAGCGGAACAGCTGCGATTACCAAACCGTCAAAAATCGTTTTAAAAAATGCAACAGTGATCGACGGCATATATAACACCTTCATCCCTCCGATCGAGCTAGACGGTGGCGGCGCTTTCGATCAAGGAGGAAGCACGAGTTCTCACAACAGAAGCATTACCTTCACTGGATCTATTACCGGAACTGGAGGATTTAGTGTTCTAAGGGGAAACAACAAACAACGTTGGACCTTCACTCAGCCCAGTAACTTCACAGGAGGCCTTACTCTCTCTGCTGCCGACCGACATGTCATCCAATTTGATGCTGCTGGATCGGCAGGAGCTGGTGACGTCACCGTAATCCCCAGAGGGGATGGCAGATCTGCAACCATCGATCTAAGAGCAAATGATGTCTTCGACCCAAGAGCTGTTTTAACCCTCGCTGGTCTAGGTTCCGCTGGCTGGAACTACGGTTCTGGTCAGCTGCTCGACATGAACGAATTCGACGCCACCGTCAGCAAACTGATTATCGACGGGGTCGAACAGCCCGCCGGAACCTATACTGGGGGATCGGCATCATGGATCGTTGGATCAGGCACCCTTACCGTGATCCCAATTGTCCCCTTCAATCCGTCACCTGCATTTGGCCAAATCGTCCCTGTTGGTGGCGTAAATCTAACTTGGGAAAATCTCTCAGCAACCACAGGCTCGGATGTCGCAATTGACGTCTGGTTTGGAACTGATCCCAATAATCTAAGCCAGGTTGTCGATGGCAGCCTGAACCTCACCTCACACACCGTTTCTACCTCCACCGGAGGAACATACTACTGGCGCGTTGATTCATACTTAGATGGCAATCCGAATGGAACTCCAACAACTGGAGCGACCTTCGACTTTGTCATCGACGATTCCGATGGTGACGGTCTCCCAGATAGCTTTGAACTCGCAAACACTTCCCCACCATCAACAACCGCGCTCATCCCATCGGACGACCTCGAAAATGGTGGCGCTGGCGACGGACTCACCAATCTTCAAGAATACAATCTTGGCACTGACCCAGACAACCCCGACACCGATGGTGATGGTTTAGACGATGGCCCAGAAACTCAAGGCGTCGGCTCCCGCCCGCCTACCAACCCTACCATGATCGACACCGACAACGATGGCTTAAACGACGGAGTCGAAAGTAACTCCGGCACTTTTGTTGACAATACAGACACAGGCACAAACCCAACTCTCAACGACACCGATGGAGATGGACTCACTGACAATGTTGAAACAAATACCGGACTTTTCCTAAGCACCTCAAATACCGGAACAAGTCCCTTAGAAACTGATTCAGATAATGACGGCGCTGCTGACTGGTACGAAATAGCTGCTGCCTTCACAGACCCAACATCTGCCTCCGAAAAACCCAATATCCCATACCCACTTCCTGACTACGATGGAAACAACGGAGTGACCACCAAACCGGTGAAAGTCTACATCCTATCTGGCCAATCAAATATGGTTGGTTTCGGCCGAGTCTCTGGCTCGATTGCTGGAACTCTAGATAATCTAGTAAATACCCAAAATCGCTTTCCCAATCTAGTCGATAGCTCTGGCGGCTTCGTTAATCGCCAAGACGTCTACTACCGAGGACTAATTTCAGCGATAGGCAACGGCCCACTAAGACCAGGCTTCGGCGCAAACGGAAGTTCATTCGGTCCAGAGCTTGGCTTCGGGCAAGTCATGGGCTGGTTCCACGACGAACCAGTTCTCATCCTCAAATCTTCGATCGGCAATCGAAGCCTCGTTTGGGATGTTCTTCCCCCTGGAAGTCCTTCCTTTGAATTTAGCGACAGAACCTATGCCGGCTTTGGACAAAGCCCCGAAAACTGGATCACCGGAACCACCCCAGCGCCAATTGCTTGGTATGCAGGAAAAGAATTTGATCGCTTCTTTCGTGACGAAGCCGACTGGGCTCCCGCGGGACAATCAGATGCCGCAGTCACGAATGTCGTCGACGTGTTAGATAATTTTGCGAGCGAATACCCACAGTGGGCTGCGCAGGGATTCGAAATCGCAGGTTTTGCTTGGTGGCAAGGGCACAAAGACGGTGGAGAACAAGGAAATGGAACAGCCGGACCTGCAGCCCAAAAATATGAGGAGAACCTAGTTCGATTTATTCAAGAACTCCGAGGCTACTACGAAAATCGTTACCCCGGAAAAATAGCAACTAACGCCCCCTTCGTTGTGGCAACCGTAGGATTCGGGAGAGGCAACTGGACCACCGGAAGCAGTGCCGAAACCATTCATACTGCCCAGACAAATGTAAGCGACCCCGGAATCTACCCATCCTTCGATGGTAATGTAGCCTCAGTTGACACCAGATTTTACTGGCGAACTCCTGGACCCAGCGCTGAAAGCTTCCACTACAATCATCATGCCGAAACCTACATGCTAACCGGCGATGCCATTGGTCGAGCAATGGTCGATTTGCTTGGACAGTCCACCCCAAATGACGGAGACTACAACATATGGTCCTCTCAATTTGCTGGAGCTGATCTCACCGATCCAAATGGAGACATCGACAACGATGGACTAACAAATAATGAAGAGCGAATCTGGGGACAAAATCCACTCGTACCGTCACCAAAACTCCCATTCACCAATACCACCGACACCTCCGCAGGAAACCTAACTTATACCAGGCGAAGCACATCACTCACTGGACTAACCTATTCCGTCTGGACCTCACCTGACTTAGAAGTCTGGACCCAAGACACAGGAGCAACACAAACCACCGGAACTCCTGATGCCAATCAAGTAGAGACTGTTCAGGTTTCGCTCTCAGAAACTCCTCCCTCAAACCAGAAACTCTTTGTTAGAATCGAAGTAAATTAGTCGATCCTGAAAAATGCTTTGAATACTGATGTTTTAAAGGTTTGGAATCG
>JAHDGN010000283.1 GCA_020627645.1 Akkermansiaceae bacterium | reverse complement strand
TAGGGATCTCCAACTGGAAGATTGTTGGTTTGACATTGAAAAAATGGAATGGTCTCAGGGTCGACTCGAGGAGTGCCGTCTGCCTTAACAAAGCGGTCGAGACGGCGATTGCCAGCGCGACGGCTCAGGATAGCCAGTTTCCCGGATCCTGGTGAATTGAACCCGCTGCCTAAGTTGATTTCAACGAGGGTCGTAGGGTTCGGGAAGAGTCGGACAGTTGGATCAGGAAGACGACTCGGGAGGTCGGCTAAGTTCTTGAGTGCTTGCTTACTCGTTGGCGCACTCAATCCTCTGGTGAACTGAGGAACTAGAACAGCCTGATAACGAAGATGGTAAACATCAAATGGAATGGCGTCGTTGACGACGGTCCAATAGAAACGACCTTCGTTTAAAAAGAGTGCGTCGTAGGTAGAACCACGCTTCCATCGCGTCCGTAAATCTGATGGAAGGTAGGGCGACGGGAGACCGATCCGATTACTCGACGGATCGAAGGCTTCGTCGACGTGAAAAGGAAGACAGGTATTGGTATCCTGATGGATTGCGATCAAAGCTTCCCAGAAACGGTCCTTAAATTCCTTTTGAGGAAGGATTTGGTTATTCGAGTGGAAGAGAGTCGATGCATTCGGTCCATTTTTTTCAATCAGGATTGAAGGAGCGTGAGGTGCATAAGCCCACTTGTGGATAATGTGAACTTGTCCATTCGTAGTGTGCTCGTCGATGGTGATTTGTTCATCAATAGATTCAGTTTTAACCTCTCTAAAAGTCTTGAAGTAAATAGGCTTAGCATCCGTATCCGGCAGCGGCACTTTAAAGCTCAAATCAGCTTCTGCCCGGTCAGACCAACTGGAGGCCACTAAGGAGACTTCTGATTCGCTGTTCCATCTAAAATCCTCCGGTTCCGAGGTAAGTTTGAGCAAGTTAGCCGGAGGTGACGACTCGGGATCGAAACGAGGGACACCATCGCGAGTGATTTGTTTTTGATTGATCTTAACAGGCCACCAAGTGGTTTGAAGTGAATCAACCTGAGTGGCCACTTGGATTAGTTTTTCTCGATAGTTTTCTGGAGTGACCAATCCTGCAGAGGGAAGGTCGAGTTCTGAAAAGAAAGCAAGTGGTGGAAGGAGGATCTCAGGATCATCATTCGCAGCCGAAACCAACTCGGGATTGAGGTTGAGATAATGCCCTTTGATTTCGTCGAGTTCCTCGATGGCCTGATTAAGGAGGCTCACTGATTGAACGAGAGACAATCCATTAAGGGAGGCATTGGTCGGATAGTCAGCAGCTCCCTGCCATGAAATCTTTTCTTTGGTGAGAAGTGCTTCGTGAACGACTCCAGCTGTGCCTTCGAGTTCATTCGCAACTTTGTATCGTTGAATAAGCAAGCTGTGGCGTTCTTGAATCGAGCTAAGGACGTCAGCAAGGGTCTGCGAGCTCGCTACTTGTGCGGAGACAAACCACAGCAAACTAAGGAAGATGAATTTCAATTTAAACATGACAATTGAGAATGAAAAGTTGGTAGAAATTGGTTTAGTTGATCGAGATTTTAACCTTGGGGTTGTCTTTCTCCCCCGCGACTGAACTTGGTGAGCCGGTGGCTTCTTGGCCGTCTGCTCGTCCGTCTTCGTCGTAATCATGAGCACCGTCGTTGATGCCATCATTGTTGGAGTCCAGCTTCATGGGATCTGTTCCGATGAGGAATTCATAGGCGCTAGAGAGCCCATCGAGGTCGACGTCTGCCTCCCCCGCGGTTTGCCCTGGCTCTAAGTCGTATGCGTAGATCTGGAAGAAGAGTTTGGAGGACTCGAGCGCGAATCCAAAGGAGAGGATATTGCCATTTCCGGTTGGGGTGATGGGAAGGTAGACCCAGGGCTCAAAGGTGTAGGAACCGATTGAAGGACTATACTGGATAAAATAGCCTTGTTCGTTCTGGCTTTTCCAGTTCAGGGAGAAGCCGTTTTCGGCAGTGTGAGTATACGGTTGAGGAGCTGCCTTGTGGGTATTTTCAGACGCGAGCGGAAGGACCGAACCAAGGAGTGCGAGACCGGTGATGGTGGAGCGAAGATGTTTCATGGATGTGAGATGAGGTGTGTGAGCTTACTTTTGCTTTTCGAGATTGGGCTGGTTGTTCCAGAAGGTCAGCTTGAGCGGCTTTTTGCGTTCTTCAGCTTCCCGTTGTTTCCGGCGGGCTTCTCGAATTGGTTTGGCGGCCACTCTTTTGTCATGAGCAGCGATGAGTCTTTCTTTTTGCTGTCGATAAAGGCGGTGCAGCTGGATGATGAATTCCTTGGCTTGGAGATCTGTATTGAGCTTAGAAATCGGAATGAGTCGGGTTCCGGTTGCTCCGATTCTGGGAAGTTGATCGGGGAATTGAGGGATTTGAACCTCTCCCCCAGCTGCTTGTTGATTTCTGAGGTCCGCAAGGCTGGTTGAAGACGGAAGAAGCATGAAGGTGAACTTTTTACCTTCCGCTGAGAAGCAGCTGAACCCCTGAAGGTGAGCTGGGTTGAGATTACTCCATGCGGATTGAGCTTGAGTGGCTGGTTGAGTGGAAAGGTGCCAAGTGAGGAGGGTTCCACGGGGATGAAAGGCCTGCGCTTTGAGAATGAAGGTTCCTCCGTCAACTAGAGGTGTTGGAGTTGATTGAACCGGTTGGGCGGTGTGGGCCGCTGGTGGCAATTCTTCCACCAGTTCGGGGGCCTCAACTTCGGTGATTTCGACTTTTCGTCCGTTTTTGGTGAGTTTGGTTTCGCGAAGTTTAGTGAAGCCCGGATCAGCTGGTGCCTGAACTGGTGGTGCTGACTGTCCTTCATCGAACGTGCCAAGGATCTGTGGTTGGGTGGCTTGCGAGATGGCCGGAAGAAGGATGGTGAGAGTGAGAAGCTTGCTCGACAGGGAGATCATGGATGAAGGTGTTTTTTGTTAGGCGGCTTGATGCCTTGCTTGTGGTTTGAAGTCTAGCGAAATCCGCCACCTTGAAAAGCGTTCTTTTGAACATGTTGCAAAAAACAGCCAAATGATTGAACCTGCATCGCAAGAACAGTGACAAAAGTGTCTAAAATGTCACAATCTTCTCCCATGCAACCAGTCGATCCCACGATTCACTACGATTTCGTCATGGAACGGGTTTTGATTGTCGAAGACGAAGTTGATATCGCCACCCTCGTAGCTTTCAATCTCGAAAGAGCAGGCTTCGCCGTTGACATGGTTCACAATGGCCGAGAGGGCCTCGAAAAAATTCAAAAAGATCAGCCCGACTTAGTGATCCTCGATCTCATGCTCCCCGGCATGGATGGCCTTCAGGTGATCAAGGAAATGCAACGTGACACCCGCACCCACTCCATCCCCGTCCTCATGCTCACCGCAAAAAGCCAAATCGACGACCGAATCAAAGGCCTCGAAACCGGAGCCGATGACTACCTCACCAAACCCTTTTCCCCAAAAGAACTCGTTCTCCGAACCCAGGCCATCCTCAAACGAAACCAGGCAACCCCCGGCTCTGTCATTTTCACCTTCGGCCCCTTCCGCTTCGATAAAAACAATCTGAGCTTCTTCCTCGACGACACACCGATCCAACTCACTTCAACCGAGTTCAAACTCCTCCTCTACCTCTGTCAACGCGCCGGAAAACCACAGGATCGCAACGACCTTCTTAAAGTAGTCTGGGGCTACAACGACGATGTCCACAGCCGAACCCTCGACACCCACATGAAAAGACTCCGCCAAAAACTAGGTGAATTCAGCTCCCATATCGAAACCGTCCGAGGCGTCGGATACCAAATCCGAGAAATTGAATGATCTACCCCCTCACCATCCTCTCTCTCTTTCTAGCTGCTGCACTCATCTGGAATCACCGACGACTCACCCACCAAATCAACCTCCTCCAAAACAACCAGCGACAGATTCTCGACGATAAAAACCAACTACGCAGCATCCAAGATCAAGAACTCCAACAACTTCTCGACGCCCTCCCCGCTCCATTTTTCTCAATCGACAAAAAACTGCGGGTTGTCCGCTGCAACCGTCACGCCTCCGAACTCTTTAAAAACCGGCAAATTTTAAACCGCAGTGCGAGACAAGTATTTCTTGATGCCCCTCTCATGGATGCCATCACCGAGTGCCATCATCACTCAGCCCCCCTCCAAACCATCATCACCCTCTCACCCGAATCCACCTTCTCGTCCAGAAATGGAGAAACTGAGTCGCACTGGGATCTACACCTCGAACCCATGACTCTCTCTAGCAACACGCAAGAAATACAAGTCATGATGCGCGACATCTCCTCCACCGTCCAAGCAGAACAAGTACGAAAGGATTTCGTCGCGAATGCCTCCCATGAGCTCCGAACTCCCCTCTCAATCATCTCTGGATATCTCGAAAATCTGCTCCAAGACGACGTCATCGAGGAAAAAGAAATTGCCCTAAAAATGCTCACCACCATGGAACGGCATGTCACCCGCATCAACCGAATTGTTGACGATATGCTCATCATTTCCCAGCTCGAAACAAGTAACTCGATTCCTCTTAAAATTTCCACCTTCAGCTTTTCCGAATGCATTAACGATGTCCTGGATCGCCTTGAGCTCGTCATCGAAAAACAAAGAGCGAACATCATCAAAAAAATCCCGGAAACCATGGTTCTGGGAGACCACTTCTATTGGACTCAAGTCCTGTTCAACCTCATCGAAAACGCCCTCAAACAAAATGCCACCTCACCTGTCACGATCACCATCACAGCCCAAACCCTTCCCGACGGATCTTTCCAAATGGCAATCCAAGATGACGGAATTGGCATTCCGGCAGACTCCCTCCCCTACATCTTCAAACGCTTCTACCGAGTCGAAAAACACCACTCTCAAAACGAAGTCAAAGGGACAGGTCTTGGCCTCTCTATCGTCAAAAACGCCATCG
>JAHDGN010000282.1 GCA_020627645.1 Akkermansiaceae bacterium | reverse complement strand
ATTTATCGCCACTACTCCATATCCTTCCAGCAACTCGCTATTCTTGAGCAAGCCCCAAATAACCCCACATTAAAGTTCCCAAGCTAATTTTCTACCCTTCGTCCAACGACCAAGCCCGAATATTTCATGAGCTCAGGTTGAGTTCGCCTCAGATCATTGCACTTCAGCAGGCGGACGCCGATTTCCATGAATGACTGAATGCACATTCTGTCTTTCCTCGAAATCAGGGACAATGACCTGAAATTCTATGAGATGGGACGAAATCAACCTGAGCTCATGAAACATTCGGGTTAGGGACGAAATAGCGGGATAACGAAGCTCCTTTTTTTATTCCCAACCCCTGACAGTTCATTCCAGCTTGCATTCCGAAGACAACAAACTTATTCAACCCCCATGAAAATCCTTACTTTTTTAACCGTCTCGATTGTAGCCTCCCTTTTCTTAAATTCCTGCAATACGATTGTAGGCATGGGACGCGACGTCAAGCGCCTCGGTCAAGGAGTCGAAAACAAGGCTCATGGTCGCCATTTCTAAACGTCATTTCCCACTTTTCGCCCGATAAAATTCCAAAAAAAAGGAGGCCGGAAAGGCCTCCTTTTATTTTAAAGAAGATTCAAAAACCTAACAAGATCAAGCAAGCGCCTGAAGTTTCTCAGAAATTTGACTCTGGGTCACATTGGCTCCCACAATCTGATCCTTCACCTCTCCATCTTTGAAAAACAAGAGAGTCGGGATCGATTTGATCCCGTATTTCGCTGCCAGAGCCTGCCCATCGTCCAAATTACACTTTCCAACCTTCGCAACCCCTTCAACCTCAGTTGCAACAGCGTCCACCATCGGTGAGATCATTTTGCAAGGACCACACCATTCAGCCCAAAAATCGACCAACACAGGGACCTCCGCTTGAACCACTTCAGCCTCAAAATTGTCTTCAGTAATCGTTAATGCCATGGCGCCAATATGAACCCAAAAAGGGTGGCGTCAAGGGCCACCCTTTAATGTTTCGAAACACTCTAGAAATCAAAAATGATTTCGCCTGGGAAACGCGCTTCTACAGGACTGAAGAAAGATAATTCAGATATCCAATCCCAGCCGCTGCAATGATAATAAAAATAGGAATAACCATAACAATTTTTCTACATTAAGTTTTTCGAACTGCCTTACTCAAACAAAGCTGCAAACTCATTTTCCTTCAACCAAGCCGCGAGAGCTAAGCCGAGAACTGCAAGACTGAGTACAAAAGCGAGAATACTCAAGATCGTCGGAATCAGATCACTCGACTCCTCCTCGTCATCAACCGCAATCGTCCCAATGGTCGACATCGTAGGAGCCGTCGCAGGGCCAGTTGGCGCACCAAGCTGCTGAGTTCCTTGCAACTGAACGGTCGCCTGTGGCAAGGCCATCGTCGGTGCCGGAGCTGTCTGAAGCGGAACAGTCGCCGCCCCAGTCTGCAAAGGAACAGTCGACTGACCACCCTGCAAAGGAATTGTTGGCGCAGGTGGAGCTACCCCAGCAATCGTCGTCGACGGCGGTGGCGGTGGCGCACTAGAAGTCTTCAGAGGAATCGTTGGAGCCGGCCCAGAGGGGGCCGGCGAAGTAATTGGAGCAGGAGCAACCGGAGCGGGTGCCCCTCCCATTGGAGCTGTTGGCGCTGGCGGCGCAGGAGCCGACCCTGGAGGTGGCGGAGCTGGCGCTGCAGGCATTGGAGTATCTGCCTTCAAAGTGACTCGGACAGTCTCTTTCTTCAAAGGAACAGCCGAGGTTTTCTTCCTCGGGGCCGGTTGATTGGGTTGCTGGTCGTCAGACATAAAACTTATAAGTGTGTATCAACGTGCGAGTGCGGAATCATCCACACCTTTCCAACACTCTACAGGACGGATTCTGTCGGTGTCAAACAACGATCTCCGGAAAATGATCCCTATGAAGGCCCACGCCCCCTAAAAGTAAGCTCCGCAACGCCAGATTTGTCCAAATCACCGATCCCCACCTCAACCATCTTATCATATTGCCCCTTAGTCGCCTCATTAACGGGTAACTCCAAACCAACTTCAGCTGCCAAATCACCAGCAATTCCAGAATCTTTGGCCGCATGCTCCGCCGAAAACCAACATTCGTGGTCTCGATCAATCATATCCTCAGAATCCGTCTCCAAAACCCGACTATTAGCCCCAGTCTGCGAAAAAACTTCGCAAACCATCTTCAAATCCAAACCCAAGGCCTCAGCCAATCCTAACCCCTCTGCCAATCCCGCCGTATTGATATTCATCACCATATTTACCAATGCCTTCACCTCCGCCGCCTTCCCGATCTCGCCGCAGTAACGAAGATTGACCGACAATTGCTCCAAAATCTCACGATGCTTCTCAAAAACCTGCTCATCCCCACCAATCATCAAAAATAATTTGCCCTCACGAGCCTGAGAAATCGACGAAGCCATCGCTCCCTCCAAAACTTCCGCACCTGCTGATTTCCCAGCATCATAGACCTCCCGATGAACCCCCGGCGAAAGAGTCGCACAATTCACAAACACTTTCCCCGCAGCTCCTTCCAACAAGTTTTCCTCATCCTGTAAAAAGATGGCCCGCATTGCCGCATCATTCGTGATCACAGTAAAGATGACATCAGCAGCTTCCGTCACCTCATTCAGCGTTTCACAATCTTTTGCTCCCAACTCTTCAGCAATCGCCGCCGAGGCTTCTCGACAAACATCATAAACCGCAGTGACGTCATGACCACAATCCAACTGCAAATGACGTGCCATATTCGCACCCATTCGTCCGACTCCAACAAATGCTACCTTACTCATAAATTCTTTAATTCTTGTTTGTTTTAAATTCTGGATAGAACGGATTGTGAGCCTTTTCCTCACCCACCGATGTCATCGGCCCATGCCCCGGACAAATCACCGTCTGATCTTCAAGTGAAAAGATCTCACTTCGATTCGTCTCCAACGCATCCTTATATGAAATCACCCCTCCTCCCATCGACTGCGCAAAAATCGCATCGCCCACAACCGCCACTGGTCTCGAAAGCCCATTCACTACATAAGTCGTCCCCGCAGGAGAATGCCCCCAGGTCAACCTCGTCGAAACCCTCAAAATCCCAATCGAAAAGGAATCTCCAGCCTCGAACCTCTCAGCCCCCTCCACAGGCTCCTTACCATTCACCAAAACTCGAACCCCAGGGTGAGCCGCAACAACAGCCTTCAAATCAATAATGTGATCGACGTGAGAATGCGTGATAAACACCGTCTGCAAATCCAAACCCATTTCTTCAACCAAAGCCAATGCCGGACTCGCATCCGCCCCCGTGTCAAACAAGGCCGCCTCCCGGGTCTGAGGATCCCAAATCAAGTAAGAATTCACCGTCATTTCCCCTCCAAAATCCGTATTCAATTGCCTCAAACCTTCCAATTCCACCCCCTCCGGTTGCCAAGAACGATTCGCCAACTCCACCAATGAATCAGCATCCAATCCCAACGGAGACGCGACCGCCCTCACCGCGCCTTCATCGAACTCCCCCTCCTTAAGCTTACCAATCACCTCTTCATCCACATTGGTTAAAAACGACAAAACCCCGTCAGCGACCCCAGTTCCACGCATCGCTTTTCCAATCACATCCTCGAAAAAATCCTCCAATTCAATCACACTCATGAGCGCTCAAATCCTCCATCAATCAAAGCTGCCGAAAAGCAAAATCGCTGCGAAAATATTCACCCCAATCATCACTTTCTCAAATCCTCCTCAACCAAACGATACCTCCGATCATAACCACCATCATTCAAATTCTGACAACACTCATAACACGCCACCGCTCCCCGAAACCTCCTCACCTTTTCAAAACTAACCCCACACTCCGGACACGAATACTTCCACCTCTTTGCCATTCGACGAACCGGTAACTCCAACTGATGCGTCGCTCTCTCTCCAGGAATACCCAAATCACAACACGCCAACTTCCACTCCACTCCGTGAGCCTGAATCCTCCTCCTCGGATTCCGCTCATAAGAAACCAAATGCGCCAACTCATGCAAAATCGTCCGCTCAACTTCCTCCTCTGAAATCTCCAACAACCTCGGATTCAACTGAATCACCCCTTGAGGCCAAAATGCCCTCCCCGCACAAGACCTCATCCGCCCATTCCAAAAAACCCGAACTCTTCCCGCCAACTCGTCCAATCCCAACCCTTCCGATAACTCCTGACACCAACGGCTGTATCGGACCACTTCCTCAACCCCACCTCCCCCAATCCCCCGCTCCCCAACCACCCCCATCCTTCCCGCCCCCTCAAGGAAACCGAAACTCAACTGATGATCACCGCCAAACACGACCCAAATTATTTCAGGTATCTTAACTATTTCAAGATCCTAACAATTCAAATTTTCCCAACAACTCACTCATTTTTTTAAGATTTCCCGATATTCTTTCCTCCCTTACAATGAAGTCGTGAAAAACTCCCCCGATAACGAAATCGAGGCCTTCCTCGAATTCATGACCTCCGAGAAAAACGCCTCCCCACGCACTCTCGAAAACTACTCCCTCGCTCTCCGACTCTTTCTCGAATGGCTCGAAGACAAATTCACCTCCTGGCGCAACCTCACCCCCGATCACTTCCGCGCTTATCTCTTCGAACTCCAAAAAAACAATCTCGCGCGCTCGACCATCCGCCTCCGATTCGCCGCCTACCGATCCTTTTACAAATTCCTCACCCACCGCCGTGGATACCCAAAAAGCCCCGTAGCCGAAGTCGAACTCCCCAAAGCCGACAAACCTCTCCCCGTCACCCTAACACTCCCACAAATCGAAGAACTCGTCGCCCTCCCCCTCAAAACAAAACCCGAAGCACAAGCACCCGAATGGATGCCTCAACGAGACACCGCGATTCTTGAACTCTTTTACTCCACCGGTCTC
>JAHDGN010000281.1 GCA_020627645.1 Akkermansiaceae bacterium | reverse complement strand
CCGACAGCTGGAACTCTTCTAAATACCCCGCTGCTTGCGGCGGGGATCTTTATTCAAGTTCAGTATGACCTGTTGACAAGGTTTTATGAGTTGAATCCGGAGGGCGCAATGGAGTGGTGGGTTGACGAGGATGAAGGAGATATTGATGAGCTTTTTATAGTGACTACAGAACTGACATTCTTGAGTGAAGTTTTTCATCTGAGACCTGACCAGTCTTTCGAGAGGTTACTGGCACTTTTTAATCAAGCGAAAGAAGCTAACCTTGAAGGGCCTCAAAAAGTTGGAAAAGTTCTAGCCTATCAACTTGGTCGGTGGGTTGAGAATCCTATTCGGGATGTTATGGAGGCGGATTTGGGTCAATGGCTTGGAAATTTTACCAAACAAATGGAAGTGCCTTCGTCCGGAGGTAGAGATGTTACTGAAATCATTGATGTTGTTGGAGAGGCTGATGAGCAGGGTGAGTTTTGTCGGGGCTTAATTGATTCCGGGAGAGAAGAAATTCTGGAGGTTTATCTTTCGAAATTGGAAGGGGTTTATTTGTCGGGGGAAGTCGAAACGGTTCTAAAAAGTCATTTTAGCAAGCAAGGTTGGCGTTCAGTAAAGAGTGCCATTGATTCGGGTAAAATTGGAGTGGGAGGTAGAATGTATGATGAAGTACTTGGGCCGATGTCTCGTGAAGATCCTGAGGGTGTGATTGAGTGGTATTTGAATCAGCCTGAAGGGGGTGCTTATACGAGGGAGAGAATGATTGGGGATTTGGTTGAAGGGGAGGGGCCTTTTGGGCGGCCTGCTGTTGAGGAGGAGGCTGTTGATGATCCCTTTGGTCCTGAATATCTCATCGATTATGAGAAGGCGAAAGGGTGGTTGATGGAAATGGAGTCGGCTGGGGAGCCGGTTGGTTTGGGTTGGGAGAGGTTGATGGCTGGGGCATTGGAGGAAATGAATTGGGATTTTCTGGAAAGCCATCGGGGTCGAGTTTCGGCTGAGTATTGGAACAGGGCGATGGATGGCTTTTTGAGGGGTGGCTATGAGATGCATTCTGAGACTCTTCTAGGAGAAGAGGTTGTATGGTATGAGAGAAATGGGAATGGGATGTCGGCCATTGAAAGATTTGGGTTAGAAGAAAGGCTGGAGGGAATATTGGCGGAACAGGGGAAGAAAACCCGCGAGGTTTTGGAGAGATTATTGGATAGGATGGAAGTTGAGAGAGAAGATTGATTTTCTCGACAAATGAGGGTGAGTTGGAGAGTAGTCTATCGGTATGAACCGACGTGAGACGATTTCGACGATAGCGACTGGAGCAGCGGCAGCTGCGGTGACTTTTCAGGCGTTGGGGCAGGAGGTGGCTGAGGGGAAAAAGGCGGCTGGTCCGGAGGGAAAGTTTAAGCACTCAGTTTGTTATTGGTGTTTCAGGAAGATTCCTCTGGATCAGTTGTGTGTGGAGGTGAAGAAATTAGGGGTGGAATCGGTTGAGATTTTGGGTGAGGGGCAATGGGGGGCGGTGGCGAAGCATGATTTGACGGTGGCGATGGGGATGGTTCCGAATCGGAAAGGGGTTGGTGGAATCGGTAATGCGTTCAACCGGAAGGAGAACCACGATACTCTTTTTGAGATTTATGAGGCGACGATTCCGAAGGCGGCCAAGGCGGGGAATGTGCCGCAGTTGATCGCGTTCTCTGGGAACCGGAGGGGAATGGATGATGAGGAGGGGTTGAAAAATTGTGCGGAAGGGTTGAAGCGGATTATGCCACTGGCCGAGAAGCACGGGATTACGATTTCGATGGAGTTGTTGAATTCCAAGGTGAATCACAAGGACTATATGTGTGATCGGACGGAGTGGGGGGCAAGATTGGTGGATGAGGTGGGTTCGGAGAGGTTTAAGTTGTTGTACGATATCTACCACATGCAGGTGATGGAGGGAGATTGTATTGCGACGTTTACGAAGTACAAGGATCGGATTTCACATTTTCATACGGCGGGAGTGCCGGGGAGAAATGAGATTGGAGACAATCAGGAGTTGAACTATCGGGGGATCTCGAAGGCGTTGGCGAAAATGGGATATGAGGGATTTTTAGGGCAGGAGTTTATTCCGAAGAATGATCCGATGACTTCGCTGAAAGAAGCGGTGGGGATCTGTTCGATTTAAAACCTTTGCAATGAACGAATGGATGATTGCAGAATGAACGAATTGCTTGGTTGAGGGGCTTGGTTGGGGGGTGCCGTGATGAAACTATTTGTTGCGGAAGCGGGCTAGGGTTGCGGCAGTCTTTGGGTTTGGTTCTGGGCGGATTGCTAACCAAATGGCAATGCCGAGGGGGAAGAAGCCGATACAAAGAAGAAGGGCGGTGATGGGTGAGGCGAAGCGGTTGCGAGCGTCATGGATCGCCCATCTGGCCAAGATGACAATTGGAGAGACTAAGGCGATGAGGATGAGTATGTTTTGGGCCGTCGACACATCTAAGATTGTTCTCTTTGTTTCTTTTATGGGCGATTATAGTGGAGGATGATGTGTGTAAGGGAGTGGGCTTTTGTCCGCAAATTTTCGCAAATAGGCGCGAATCTTCTTGGTTGAGGGGGAGGAGAGTTCGCCATTGATTATTTTGGATCTGGTTTGTAGTGCGAAACATTGGATTTAATTTCGTACGTTTGAATATGCCAAAGGTCCGGGACTTCTCCTTCGATGTCTGACTTATCACGGGGTTCTTGCGAAATCCAAAGTATTGCCGTGGAGCCTTCCACGAAATGGAGGGAGGGCAATTTTTGCACTATATTTTTGTCTGTGAATGACGTTCGTTCGAGGATGAAAGAGATCGTTTTGGTGGGGAATTTTCCTTTGTCGACTGATTCTATCTTGTATTTCACGAGATAGGTGGAGGTCCTAATTTTACCTCTTGTGAGCACGAGGATGGGTTTGCGAGAAATAAAAGAGGCTCTGACTTTGGTTAGAGCTGTTGGACTAGGTAAGGGCCAAATTTGGCGATCATTTGGGAGCTTGGCGTTTACTTCTATAGAATGGGCCAATACTGGTGTGATGAGTAAAAAGAAGATTATGAGGCGCTGAAAGGTCATGCTTCCTTTAACCTACACTGTTCTGATATTTCGGGTCTGTAAATTTTGCAGATCTTTGCGACTAAGTTTTTATTGGGAATTTTATGTGATGGGACATGGGCTTATTTTTTGAGGGGGTAATTGCTGATGGGAGTCTCAGATATGTATCAAAATAAGGAGAGATTTTTTGTCCGCGAATTTTCGCAAATAGGCGCGAATCTTCTTGGTTGAGGGGGCTTGGTTGGGGGGCGGCCTGCGGCCGAGTTGTGAGTGTCGAGTGGTGACTGGTGAGTGAGCTTGGTTGGGGGGAGACTTTGGATCTGTCCTGGTTTTACCAGGCGAAGATGATGGGGTTGGTGACGATGACGGGGCGGGGGCGGCCTCGGTTTTCGGAGACGTCTAGGGAGGTGACGTAGCCATTTTGGAACTCGATGACAGTTTTGGAAATTTCTTCGGTGGTGGTGTGGGTGTGGCGGCGATAGAGGGCTCCGGTGTAGGGGTCCCGGACGGTGGTGTAGTGGGGGATTTGTTTGGTTTTGAGGTATTCCCAGGTGGTGGTTTGGCCCTTGGCATCTTGGCGGACACGGGTTTTGGTGGGCTTTTTGCGCAGGGATCTCTGGACTTCGTCAGTTGTCATGCCGAGGGCGACTTCTTTTTTGGCGATGAGGTCACGAACGGTGATCTGGCGGGTGTGGGCTTTTTTGAGCTTATCGACGAATTTGGGGTCTTTGGTTTCAAAAGCGGCGGGGGCGACCCAGCCGAAGGTGGGTTGACCATCAGATCTGGTGCCTCGGATGTAGTAAGCCTTTTCGGTGAACTGGAGGAGCTGGGCGGTGGTGCCAACTTTGAGGTGACCTCTTTTGGGACCGCCTTTGTGGGAAGGGTAGACCCAACCGGGTTTGACGACTTTGAGTTTGATGGTTTTTGGGGAGATTTCTTCGGTGTAGACGATGCCTTTTTCGGGCTTTTTGGGGAGCTTGGCGTGGGCGTCTAGTTTGGCGCTGGCGTCGAGTCCAATGGCTGCGCATGGGAGGGCGAGGAGGATCGAGAGTAGGATGGCTTTCATCTAATTGTGTGTTTGAGAATATGAGTGTGATGCGTTGGACGTTGTTGAGAAGGTGTTTATTCGCGGGAATTGTGACTTTTTTTTGCGAATTTTTCGATCAGTTTGTCGGAGATGAATGGAGCGTTGTCGGAGAAGTTGTTTGCACGGGCGAAGTCGTTGATTCCTGGTGGGGTGAATTCGCCGGTGAGGGCGTTTCGGAATGTGGATGGGGATCCGTTTTTTGTGCGTCGGGCGAAGGGGTGTCGGGTGGAGGATGTGGATGGGAAGCATTACATTGATTTTATTGGTTCGTGGGGGCCGAATATTTTGGGTCATGCGCCGGTGTCGATTACGTCGGCGATTCACGAGGCGGCGAAGGATGGGGTGTCGTATGGGATTCCGAATCCTTATGAGGTGGAGATGGCGCAGGTGATTTGTGATTGGGTGCCATCGGTGGAGAAGGTGCGGATGGTGAATTCGGGAACGGAGGCGACGATGTCGGCGATTCGTTTGGCTCGGGGTTATACGGGGCGGGATAAGGTGGTGAAGTTTGAGGGGTGTTATCATGGCCATGTGGATTCGTTATTGGTGGCGGCGGGGTCGGGGGCGTTGACTTTTGGGGAGCCGGATTCGGCTGGGGTGCCGGGGAGTTTTGCGGGGGAGACGATTACTTTGCCGTATAATGATTTTGAGAGGTTGGAGGAGGTGTTTGCGAAGTTTGGGGAGGAGAGTGCGGCGGTGATTGTGGAGTCGTATCCGGCGAATGCGGGGTTGGTTTTTCCGCGGGAGGGGTATTTGGCAAAGTTGCGGGAGCTGACCCGTGGTTG
>JAHDGN010000280.1 GCA_020627645.1 Akkermansiaceae bacterium | reverse complement strand
TGGGGCGATGAAGACTTTGTTTGTTTGGGTTTCATTGGTGGGTGTCTTGTTTGGGGGGGAGCGTTTGGTTTATGTGGGTACTGCTTCGGAGGGGATTTATGTGACTCGACTGAATGGGGAGACAGGGGAGTTATCGGAGGCAACATTGGTGGTGGAGGGGAAGGGCATGGGGTTTCAGGAGTTATCGCAGGATGGGAAGTATCTGTTTTCGACTTTGCGGAGGAGGAAGGATGGGATGGTTGCGAGTTATCGGGTGAGCGGTGACGAGTTGAAGGAGATTTCGGTTCAAGAGTACGAGGGGAGAGGGTTGTGTCATGTGAGTTTGGATAGGAAGGGGGCAGTGCTTTTTGGAGCGGATTATGGTGGTGGGTCGGTGGTGAGTTTTCCGGTGAATGGAGAGGGTGAAATTGGTGAGGTGGCTTCTTTAATGAAACATGAAGGGAAGAGTGTGAATGAGAAAAGGCAGAGGGGGCCTCATGCTCATTCGATGTATGCCGGGCCGGGAAATCGGTTTGCCTATGCGCCTGATCTGGGGATCGATCAGGTGAAATTTTATGAGTTTGATGAGAAGGGGAGGTTGGAAGATTTAGGTGGGTTCAAGGTGCCAGCAGGTTCGGGACCGAGGCACATGAAATTTGGAAAGAATGGGAGGTATGCGTATGTGTTGAATGAGTTGACGTTGACGGTTTCGGTCTTTGAGAGAGATGAGGAGTCGGGGCGTCTAAGGATGGTTGAGACGGTAAGTGTTTTGGAGCAGGGGAGTGACGGAGGGGAGATGACTTGTTCCGAGATTCGGGTTTCGAGGGATGGGAGGTTTGTTTATACGGCGAATCGTGATTTGAAGAAGACAGGGAGGGATTCGTTGTCGGTGATGGAGGTGCTTGAGGGGGGGAGGTTAAAGTTGGTGGAAGTGGTGAAGGCGGAGGTTTGGATTCCTCGAAACATTCATTTGTCTCCTGACGGTGGTTGGTTGTTGGTGGCGGGGCAAAAGTCACATGAAGTGGTGAGCCATCGGGTTGATGTTGAGACGGGTAGGCTCACATTTAGTGGCAAGCGGGTGAGTGTTCCGGCGGCGATGTGTCTTAATTTTGGGGTTTCCAAATGATGGAATTCGGCGTCTGGTGGTTGGTTTAGCGAGGGACTTTGAGGGGTTGGCCGATCTGGATCTTTGTTCCGGAGATACCGTTGGCGCTTTTGATACGGGGTACCGTTGAGCCGTATCGGCGTGAGATACCGTAGAGGGTGTCGCCTTTGCGGACCTTGTGCCATGTGAACTTGGGTTTTGGTTTAGGCTTTGGTTTGTAGACCCTCTTCTTAGGTTTGGGTTTGGGGCGGTATGTTTTCTTTTTTGGTTTTGGGGTGGGTTTGTAGGCTGGTTTTTTTGGGGCAGGTTTGGTGATGATTTTTTTGCGAGCGACGGGTTTTGGCGTTTGTGGAGTGGTGCGGGTTGGCGTTCGTTGGGCGTAGAAGACCGGCGGGGCGGGTTTTTCTTCGATTCGTTTGACGCGGTTGGTCTGATTGCGTGGGTTGGTTTTTTTACGCGAGGCGTATTGGGTGCGTCGGGAGGAACGGCGGCTGGGAGGATTGTCGGCCCAGGCTTCGACATAGTTGCCATCCTCGTCAAATGGGCCGATGGATGGGTTGTAGGCTGAGGAGCCTCCGGGGTCGGTGCAGCTGTTGAGGAAAAGCAAGGAAAGGGTGAGGGCGAGTGCTGGGAGTCGAAGGGATCTCATGCCTCAATGAGGGTATTCATTTTTTCCCGAAACTCAATGATTAGTTAGGAAAGCTAAAATTTTGATCGTTTAGGTTGGGCTGCGAAAAATCATTCTAGCAAGAAAAAGCCAGCTAGGGGTCCTCGCTGGCTGGTCATTTTGAGAGGTTTAGTTTTCGGTGTCTCTAGTTGCGGTTCCGACGCATCGCGAAAGCTATTCCCAGTAGTCCGAGCAGTGAGGAGGAAGGTTCAGGGATGATGGCAACGCCGCTATCAAAGCTGAAGAGAAACTTTGAGTTGGTGGGAATATCTTCGGCCAAGGTATATGTCCAAACAACACGGTTGATATTCCAGTTCCCACTGTAGCTATCGGCTTGTGCAATATCGTCCCAAAGGGCCGTTCTACCTTGGCCATCGATGTTACTGCTTAGGTCATAGTTGGCATGGTTGGGAGAAATTTGGTTGAGAGTAATGGGGGTTTCTGCCCCTGTCGCTACATCAAAAACGGTTAGCTCATCGCCGATCAGGCCGGTATTTAGGCCGAAAAGGTCAAGCGTCAGTGCGCTAAAGGCTGCGCCTCGACGAGCTCCGTTGGTGGCGGTGATTGAGGCAACGTTCCCCAATAATCTGATTCCTGCGTAGAGGTTCGACTCAGGAGTCTGAGTCGCTCCAAAATAGGGATCCAGGTTTGAGACGGAGTGGTAAGGAGTCGGAAATGAGAAAGTGAATGATAAAGTGTCTCCTGCACTGTAGGCTTCGGTTGTCCAAATATTGATCTGACCTGGACCGATGGAAAGGTTTTGGATTGAGGCTCCGATATCTACGGGAGCGCTACCATTAACGCTCAATCCATCAAAATTCAGATCGAGAGCCGACAGCTCGTTTGCGGTGAGAAGGCCACCTCCGCCTCCAGATGCCATGACTCCTTGAGAGGCGGTTGCTTCAAGAGAGAAAGTTTGAAGCACGGTTGAGTAGCCATTGGCCCATTCGACAACGTCTGAGGTATCTTGCCAGGTTGTGACTGCGTGGGAGTTAATACTGCAGGCAAGGAAAGGAGCAATCAGCTTAGCTTTGTTGATGTTTTTCAAGTGCGAGAGGGATCTTGAGCTGTTAGAAGATATTTTGGTTTTTGTCACACAAAAAATCTCAAAGGGCGGTATGGTGAAAGATGTTCGGCAATGTTTGCTAGTCAGTAGACCAAGTTTAAAATGTGGGGAGTAGCTATTGATTTTGGAATTGCTTCTTGAGTGTGTGAGGTCTACGAGCGGTCGTCTTCAGCGCAAAAGTTGTCGATGATTTCGGGAAGCCCGGGGAACGGGCAGGAAATTGATGGGGAATCCGGTGAAGCTTTCTTCGTGAGGTGTATTCCGGAGCGGTCCCGCCACTGTGAGTTGAGCTTCTTTTGAGGAAGTTCAATGAGCCAGATCGCCAGCCTGAAGTGTTTTTGAAACGAAAGCGTCTGCGGATTTCGGGTGCTATTTTGTTGAGTTACTGAATGAATAATAAGTTGGTTGCCTTTGTGGGCACGATGTTGGTTCCTGGTTTGGGATTTGGTTCTGAGTCTGGATTTGATGAGTTGGATCCCGTGACGGTGTTGGCCAGGAGGATTGCGAGCGCGGATGATGGGGTGAGTCGAGTGACGAGTGTGACGAATGTCGATTTGGAACGAAGTCAGCGAGTGAGGTTATTGGATTCTTTGGACTTATTTGCCGGGGCGCAGGGTTTGTCGACCGCTGGTTTGACTGGGAACACGGGAACTTTGGTGGTGAGGGGGTTGCCGACAAATTATCAGCAGGTGATTGTGGATGGGGTGAGGGTGGCAGATGCCACTCAGGGAAGCGGGAATTTTTTGGCTAATGCTTCGATAGGAGGGGTGACTGGAGTTGAATTGTTAAGGGGGCCGCAGGGCGTTCTTTATGGAACTGGTGCTGGTGGAGGGGTGTTGGGTTATGAAACGAGAGTGGGAGATGGTAAGCCCGGTTTAAAGCTGTCTTCAGAAGCTGGGAGTTTTGGAAGTTGGAGGACGGCGTTTTCGTCTGAGGGAGATTTGGGTGAGGTGGCTTATGGAGTTGAGGCAGGTTATGCGTTTACGGAGAATGATACGTATCCTGGAATTCCGCGGCATGACTATGGCTCGGGTTTTGCGAATTTGGCACTGAGGTGGGAGGTGAGGGATGATTTGGCGGTGAAGTTAAGTTATCGGGGTTCGGTGAATCGATTAGAGACCGAGACGAATGGATTCTTTCCCTCGGTTTCGAAGATAGAGACCCAGAATTCGTTGTTGGCGTTGAATCTTTTTTATGAGGCCTCTCCATTTTGGGAGTCTCGTTTGACCTTTGGGATGTATCAGGAGAATTATGTGGGGGATTTTGGGGGATTTGTTTTTGGGACCGATTATGAAAGGTATACTTTAAATTGGGTGAATGAGGTGGAGATTTCTGAGAAGGTGAAGGTTTTAGCTGGGGTGGAGGGCTCGTTTGCGGATTTCTTGAATACGAGTGGTCGAGAGGTGGATTTCGGGGTGGGTGGACTTTACGGGAAGTTGTTTGTGGAGCCGGTGGATGGGTTGTTGGTGGAGTTGGGGGGCAGGTATGATGAGCATGAGGAGTTTGGTGGAGATTTTGCTTGGAGTGCAGGGGTTGCTTATGAGGTGGAGGAGGCGAGGAGTAGATTTCATGCGCGGGTTGGGCGGTCCTATCGTCATCCGACCTTGTTGGACTCGGGCTTTTTTCCTTCATTCTTCGGGGATCAACTGGCGAATCCGGATTTGGAATCTGAGGAAATTTTGGGATGGGAAGTGGGGATGCGTCAGGAATTGGGAGCGCATGAAATTGGGGTGACTTGGTTTGTGCAGGATTTGGGGGATGCGATTGTGACGGTTCCAGTTGGGGGGGATACTAGGAGGGAAAATCGTGATGGAGAGGCTAGGGTGAGTGGAATTGAGTTAGAGGCACGCGGAGAGCTTTGTTGGGAGGGTTTGAAGTATCGGTTGGGGGCGACGTTTCAGTTGGATGAGGAGGTGATTGATTTGCCGAATGAGATTGCTGGGTTGGAGGTGGTTTATGATGATGAGAATTGGGGGCTGGGAATTGGGGTGTCGTACGTGGGAGAGGCAAGTTATGTTTCTTTTCCGGCAGCTCGGGCCGATGCGAGAACGGTGGTGCGATTATTTGGTCACTATGAGGTGAGTGATGCGTTGACGCTATACGCTCGGGTGGAGAACTTGTTTGACGAAGATT
>JAHDGN010000279.1 GCA_020627645.1 Akkermansiaceae bacterium | reverse complement strand
ATTTTGCATCGGGTGCCGCTGTTGGAGGAGCAGGTGGATGTGTATGAGACGGTGCGGGCGGCGATGGATGGTCGGGTGAGGGAGGCGATTGAGGATAAGGGTTTGGCGAAGTCTCAGATTGTGGTGTTGGATGCGTTGATGAAGTTGAGGCAGGTGTGTTGTCATCCGGGGTTGTTGAAGATCAAGGAGGCCAGGGGTTTGAAGAGATCGGCGAAGTTTGATTTTTTGATGAAGGATTTGTTGCCAACGATGTTGGAGGAGGGGCGGAGGGTTTTGGTGTTTTCGAGTTTTACGCAGATGTTGGCGAAGATTGAGGTGGAGTTGAAGAAGGGGGGGATCGATTTTGCGAAGATCACAGGACGTACGAAGGAGCGGCAGAAGGAAGTGGAGAGGTTTCAGAATGGTGAAGTGCCGGTGTTTTTGATTTCTTTAAAGGCAGGAGGGACGGGGTTAAATTTGACGGCGGCGGATACGGTGATTCATTTTGATCCATGGTGGAATCCGGCGGCGGAGAATCAGGCCACGGATCGGGCTTACCGCATCGGTCAAGATAAGCCTGTCTTTGTTCATAAGTTGGTGTGTGAGGGCACGATTGAGGAGCGGATTGTGGAGTTGCAGGAGAAGAAGGCGAAATTGGTGGAGGCGTTGTTGAGTGAGGAGACAAGTGGATTGAAGATGGATCAGGAGACGTTGGGGCATTTGTTGGCGCCTTTGGATGTGGGATGAGAAAGGTTGGCTGGGAGGTTGTGGAGCTTGGTTGGGGGTATACCGCAGAGACGCAGAGGTCGCTGAGTGACGCGAAGGTTTTTTGGGAGAAGGAAGAGGGTCCGCTCATCTTCGCGAATGGACGCTCATCTTTTTTGGTTGAGGGGCGCTTCGTTTGGCTGGTGGGGAACCGCGGAAGACGCAGAAGGACGCAGAACTTTGGTTGTGGGGGGGTGATTGAGGAAAGGGGATCCGCAAAGGCGCTAAGACGCGAAGTCGGGAAGGTTTTAGGGCTTGGTTGAGGGTAGGAGCTTGGCGGTTGGAAACCGCCGCTACGGGGAAACGAAGCTGCCCCTCCATTCGGGAGAGGCAGTTCGTGGATTGGATGTATGGTGTGTCTTTAGATAAAGTGGTCAGTTGAGGTGGAAGAGCTTTTTGACAACCCAGCCGGTGCTTTTGGTAGCGATGCCGAGAGGGCCGGGGACGCGGTTTCGTTCGATATCTAGATCGAGAGTGGCGTGCGCAACTTTGTTGTTGTTGGATTTCAGGGCAGATTCGAGTTGATCGATTTCGGTTTGAACGCGGGAGAGTTGCTCTTCGATTTCAACGATGTCCGAGACTTTGGTGGCTCGGTTGAGGAGGGCCCGAAGGCGCGCACGAAGGGCTTGCTTCGTTTTGAGTTGAGCCCTGAGTTCGATCGCAGAACCGGTGACGTCATCCATCTTGATTTGGGTATAAGTGACATGGCCAATGGATTTGAGGGAGTCCATGAGTGGACTGAGATTGGGGGATGGGACACGGATGGTGGCGGAGTAGTCGTTTTCGGTTAAGGAGGAGTTGGTGATGTAGGCGTTGTGTTGGGCGACTAGTGCGATGGATTGTTCGGAGGATTTTTTGAGAGTGTGGGACTTCATGTCCATGGAAGCAGAGCGTTCGATTTGGCGACCCGCACGAAAGCCTGGTGGGCTTGCGGCTGGGGCGAATGAGTCGAAAGAAGAGGAGCAGGAGGCGAGGCTCGCTGCGATCAGGAGTAGAAGGATTTTTTCCATGTGCTGAATTTTTAGCATTATGAGCCCGGGTCTCAAGTTTAAATGTTGGAATTTTAGCATCATTGCAATTTTTGGTGAGGTGGATTATTGAGGAAGGGCCTTTGTGTTTTTTGGCCAGTCGAGGTTTGCGGCCGAGATTCTCTTTTGGAATCGGCTGTAGAGGTAGCCCAGTCCGAGGAGGAGGATGCTGGTGATGCCGAAGGCGATGATGCGGCGGAAGGTGTCATCGATATCGACAGTGAAGAGTCGGACTAGGGTGAAAGTCAGGGCGGTGAGTCCAGCGAGACGGAAGCTTTTGAGCGAGAAGATGAAACCGGCGGCGATGAGGGTGACGGCTGTTGTGGCGAATAGGGCGGTGGTCCAATGGGTGATGGAGCTGTTTAGGGTGAGGCAAAGCATGGTTAGTCCTGCGGCGATGAATCCGGAAACCAGAGAAGTCGGGAGAGGATGAGCCAAAGGGGAGTTCGTGAAGGGGCGATGAATCAGAGCGATGGCATTGAGGCAGAGGGTGAGGAAGGGGGGAAGGATGAGCCAAGGGTTGGGGTTTGATAAGAGGTGGCCATGGAGGAGGTGGGTGACGGCTGTTGCGGCTAGACTGTGGGCGATCAAGAGGAGGATGGGTTCTTGAAGTCGGCGAGTTGGGATGAGAGTGAGTGATGATAGAATCGAGGCGGCGATGATGATTTGGCCTGTGGAAAAGTATTGGTGAAGAGTGAGAATGAGAAGGGTGTTGAGAATCAGGGTAAGAGAGATCTTTGAAATCATTGCGAAAGAGGATGAGCCTTCGTCTTGGGTTTGAACTTTGTGGATTCCCCAATGAGCGGTGACAAAAATCAGGGAAAGTAGGAATTGAAGGGGAGAGGTGCTTTCGTAGATAAAGGGGAGGATGCCAAGGGCGAGAATGCTGGGAGCGATGGCAAATTTCTTGAGAGAGGGAGTTTGGAGGGGTTTGTGGATTAGGGCGAAAGCAAGTCCAGTCATTGTTAGGAAGGTTGGAATCCAGCCGACGTTCAAAAAGGTGGCGGTGATGATTGGGATGGCAGCGAGAGCTAGCAGAAGAGAGATGAAGTTGAATGGGAGTATGTGTTTACGATCGTGCCATCCGAAATGAAAGGCGATGAGTATTGTGGGAATCAGGAGCTGGAAAGCGGGAGCGAGAGATGAGCTCTCAGTTGACATGAGAGATAGGAAGGCGAGTCCGCTCAAAACGATCTGAGTGAGGTAAAGGATGGTGGTGGCGACATACGAAGAATTTTTTAGTTTGAGAGGTTGCACCTGAATGAGAGTGAGAGCTCCGAAGGCAAGAGGGATGAGGAAGTGCCAGGTTCCTAGTTGAGTCAGAGTTGTGTGGAAGAAGACGAGGACGGAGATCGTGATCGAAGCTAGGTGGTAGAGGTGATGCCGGTTGTTTTCGTCTCCAAGCCAGATGCGATGGAGGACGAGGAGCGTGAAGGAGGCAGCGAGGTAGATGAGGGTGAAGAGGTGAGGGGTGGAAAGGGTCGTGACGGGAAGGCCTGGTAGGGTAAGGTGGATAAAGATGCCGCCAGTTAGGGCCGCCAAGAAGCTGGCGACTTCGAAGGTTACATTGCGATGGACTTTGGCAAGATAGAGCAAGGTGGCTGATTGCGCGAGAAGTGAGAAGGCGAGGGTGGGGCCATCGAATGCGGCGATGAGGGCGAGGGTGATTAACAGAGATGCTTTGGCCCAGAAGATAGTCCAAAGGGTGTTTTCGTTTTTTGTTTTCCAATAGAGACCCGAGAGGGTGAATAGTCCGGCGAAGGTGAGGTAGGCAGGGGTGAGGGGGGCTTGAAGAATGGTGAGCGAAATGACAGCAGTGAGGGCGCCAATGGAAGAAATGGCGAGGAGTGCTTTGGTATGAAGCGGGTGCGAGGTTTTGAAGTGGAAGCTGGCGGGGATGAGAGTGATGATCGTTAGAGCGAGGGAAATTGCTACGGCGATGAGAGAGTTCGGGTTAAAGTCCGGGCTGATGATTGGTGAGCACAGCAGGATGAGAGTGAGGCAAGAGATAGGGAAGGAGAAGGATAGGGTTTTGGCCCAATGGCGGAAGAAGTAGAGGGAGGCTGAGGTTGTGAGAATCGTGAACAGGAGAATGAGCGAGGTTACGGGGAGTTGTTGAAAAGCGGTGAGTAAGACTGAGAGGTGACCGAGAGCAATGGCCAGGGAGAAGAGGGGCTCGCGATCTTTGATGAAGCTCCAGATCGCGATGAAGGCAATGGCGAGGGCTTGGATCAGGACGCCAAGAATGGGATGGTGAATGACCTGGAAGGTCGGAATGGTGCTAGCGGCAAGGGTTGTGAAATAGATGAGGATGAGCCCGGCGGTGGTGACAGCGTGCCCAAGAGATGGCCTTTTTCGGATGAAAAATTGTCCGCCGAGGAAGGTGATGAGAGCAATTCCTGAGAGATCGATGAGGCGAGTGAGAGGGGTCGTGTCTTGGTGGAAGTAGAGCCCAAAGAAGATGAGGGTGAGGCAAGAGAGGGGGATTGAGAAGGTGAGAGCGGTGGACCAACGGCGTGCGACATATAATGAGGTTGAAGCAAGGAGCAGTAGGATGAGAGAGGTGAGTGGGAAGTGAAGGATTTGATGGAACGCGGCGAACCAGGTTGAGAGATGGCCCAGGGCGATGGCGAGGGAGAAGATGGGTTCGCGTTTCTTGATGAACGCCCAGGTGGCAATGAAGGCGATGGCGAGGCTTTGCACCAGGAATCCGAATAGAGGGTCGTTGATGATTTTGACGGCGGGGAGGGTATAGGAGGCGAAGGCAGTGAGGTAGAGAAGGCCGAGGCCACCGGCGGTGACAGCGCGGCCAAAGGTTGGGGTTTTACGTTCGAAAAATTGCCCGCCAAAGAAGGTGGCGATCGCGAGAGCTGAGAGTTCGATCAAGCGAATTAAGGGAGAGGTGTCTTGGTTGACATAGAGTCCAAAGAAGACGGCTGCGATGGTTCCGAGGGCAATGCCGAGGCGGGTGATCCACCAGCCTAGAGGTTTGGGAGGGCGGACGATGGTAGGCTTGGATGGAGTGGGATCGATTGGGGCGGGTTTGAAGGTGGGTTTGGGCTTTGTTGGTGAGGTAAGGGGTGGAGGTGTAGGGTGCGACTTGGTTTTTGGTGCAGATGGTCTTGGTGTCTGGGAAGATATAGATCTTGGGGGATTCGAAGGAAGGGGTGAGACTAGGTGCAGGAGATCTCGCTTTTGAGCGAAG
>JAHDGN010000278.1:256-4982 GCA_020627645.1 Akkermansiaceae bacterium | reverse complement strand
GGATGTGGAAGGGGGTTCCATGCGAGGCTGTTTGTGTAGAGGCTAGGAATGGAATTAGAAGGGGGGAGGGGTGGTGAATGTGAGGGGGTGGTTGGTGAGGGGGTGGGTGAAGGTGAGTTGGGTGGCGTGGAGTTTGAGTTGGTCTCCTTTTTTTCCGTTGCCGTAGAAGTTGTCGCCGACGATGGGGATGCCAAGTCCTTTGGGGTGGGCAGAGTGGACACGGAGTTGGTGGGTGCGTCCGGTGATGGGGGTGAATTCGATACGGGTGTGCTGGCCTTCGATGGCTTGTTTTTTCCAGTGGGTGATCCCTATTTTTCCGTGAATCTCGTCGTAGATTTGAATGGGGCGGTTGTCGATATCGAGACGGAAGGGGAGGGTGATGGTGCCGCTGTCTTGGGCGGGGATTCCTTCGATGACGGCGAGGTAGGTTTTGGAGGTTTGGCGTTCTTGGAATTGGATGGAAAGGTGGCGGTGGGCTGCTTTGGTGAGGGCGAGGACCATGAGCCCGGAGGTATCCATGTCGAGCCGGTGGACGGCTGGTTGAGGAATGCAGTCGGGGAATTGGGTGAAGATGCGGTGGGCGACGGAGTCGAGTCGTTCGGGCCCACGCCCGGGGACGGAGAGCAATCCCCCGGGTTTGTTAACGACGACAAGGTGTTCGTCGTGATGAAGGATGGTCACTTTTTCGGTGGGGATTTTTTGTTGAGTCCTGGTGGGGTCGTGGGGTGTCCTTGTTTGTCTTTGGTTTTTTCGGGTGTTTTGGGTTGAGGTTTTGGTTTGGGCTTAGGAGCGAGGGTGAGAATGGCTTGGGCCATTTGGAGGGTTTCTTCGATGTTGTGTTGTGGGTGCGCGGGCATGGGTTGTGGGCCCCAGGTGTTGACGGATCCTTCGAGTATTTTTTTGGCGAGGTTTTCGGCGGCGTTGGGGGCGGTGTGGTATTTTTGGGCCACTCTTTTGTAGGTTGGGCCGATGGAGCGTTTGTTGGTTTGGTGGCAGGCGAGACAGGTGGAGGAGGAGATGAGTTTGGTGCCGGGGTGGTTGGTGGGGAGTCCTCGCATGCGGGGGTCATTTTGGAGGACGGGGATTTCTTTTCGTTCTGAGGAGTATGAGATGCGTCTGATTCGGCCGTCTTTGTTGTTATACCAGCCGGAACCGTATTCGAGGACGAGGAGTTCGCCTTTGGCGTTCAGGAGGAGGTCACCGGGGTGGAGGAAGTGGAATTTGCCGAGCCATTGTTGGTTGGAGAGGGCTTTTCCGGATGGGTCGAGTTGGATGATGTTGAAGGTGCCGATCATCCAGTCGTAGGCGATGAGAGAGGAGTGGAACTGGGAGGGGAGTCCTGGTTCTGCTTCTGGGAAGTCTTCTTTGTAGAAGATGGGGCCAGCGCAAGCGGTGGCATGTGGGTAGTGCCAGAATGCGGGTTGGGCGGGGGGCAGTTGGGTGAGGCCGGTATTGTTGATGGATTTGTTCAGGGGGGTGGTCGGAGTGAATTCGGTGCCAAGTTTTTTGGTGACGAAGTCGTAGTCGGTGTAGGGTTGGTTGTCGGCGATGAAGTAGGGCCATCCGAAGTTTCCTGCGGATTTGGCCTGGTTGATTTCGTCGTATCCCCGTGGGCCGCGTGGGGTGTCTTTACCGGCGTCGGGGCCGACTTCTCCCCAGTAGAGGAAGTTGGTTTTTTGGTCGATCGAGATGCGATAGGGGTTGCGGCAGCCCATGACGTAGATTTCGGGGCGGGTGAGGTCGGTTCCGGGAGGAAAGAGGTTTCCTTTGGGGATGGTGTATGAGCCTTCGGGGGTGGGTTTGATGCGGAGGATTTTGCCACGGAGGTCATTGGTGTTTCCGGCGGAGCGTTGGGCATCAAACCATTTGCGTTTTGGGCCTTCGTCGATGGGGGCGTGCCCGGAGGATTGGAAAGGGCAGGTGTTGTCGCCGGTGGAGAGGTAGAGGAGTCCGTCGGGGCCGAATTCAAGGGAGCCGCCTTCGTGACAGGTTTGTTTTTCGGGGTTGTAGGGGACTTCGAGGAGAGTTTTCGGTGAGTGAAGTTTGGTGCCATCGAAGGTGAAGCGTGCGAGTCGGTGGACGTAGTATTCGGGGGCGGAGAAGTAGAGGAAAATATGTTGGTTTTCCGCGAAGTTGGGGTCGATGGCGATGCCGAGGAGTCCGCATTCGCGAGCGAATTTGCCCTCTTCGTGTTGGACTCTGAGTTGGTGGACGGTGGTAATTTTTTGGGTTTTTGGGTCGACGGTTTTGATGTTGCCGGTTCGTTCGACGACGAAGAGGGTGCCGTCGGGGGCTTGGTCGAACTCCATGGGGTCGTGGAATCCTTTGGCGACGGTTTCGACCCGAAAGTGTTCGTCAGTCGGCAAGGTGACAGCCTGAGTGAAGAATGTGGTGACGAGGAGAGAGGCGAAAGCAGCGCGAATCATGGTTTGATCTTGTTGTTTTGAGCCTACGAAGGCAAGGCTGGGGGATATTTCACTGAGTTGAGGTTGGCTGGGTGGGGAAACTTTTGTGGTTTTTCGGGAAAGGCGCGTCTATCTTAGCGGGGTGCGAGTCATTGTATCAGTTTTTCTTTCCTTGGTCGGGGTCGTCCTAGGGGACGAGGTGTTGGAGGAGGTGAAGACGTATGGGGTGGCCTCTTTTCAGCATGCGGGTTCCCCGACAGAGGTGATTTGTCATCCGGATGGGGAGCATGTGTTGAGTGCATCGCAGGATGGATGTGTGCGTTTGTGGAACTTAAAGACGGGGAAATTGGTCCGGAGGTATTCGGCTCCTGGGAGTGGGGATTTTTGGGGGATTCGTTTTATTAAGGATGGGAAGGAGTTTTTGACGGGGAATAGTAGTAATCGGGCCTATCGATTTGACGTGGCAACGGGGAAAGTTTTGAAGGTTTATAAGCATGGGAATACTGTTTTCCGGATTGCGTTGCATCCGAATGGGAAAGAGTTTTTTGCGACGGATTCGGCGAATAAGGTGGTGCAGTGGGATATTGAGGGTGGGAAAAAGGTGAGGGAGTTCGAGGGACATAAGGATTCAGTTTATACGGCGGTCGTTTTTGATGGGGGAAAGGTGATGGTAACGGGATCGGAGGATGGGACGGTCAAGAAGTGGGATGTGGAGAAGGGGAAGTGTGAGAAGACTTTGGAAAACAAGCCGAAGTTTCGAGATGTGTTTACGTTGGCGAAATCCCCCGATGGTCGGCACTTTGCGATGACCTCGGAGGATAAGTTTGTGAGGGTGGTGGATGTTGAGGAGATGAAGGTGAAATGGAAAAAGAAGATGGCCTCGGAGGCGAATGTGGTGGCGTGGTCACCTGATGGGAAGTGGATTGCGGCGGCTTCTGATGATGGGAAGATTTACTTTTTTGCTCCAGAAACGGGGGAGATCGAAAAGAAGATCGAGGTGCCGAGGGATTCGCATCGGGCGCTGACTTTCACGAATGATAGTCAGCGGGTGGTTTCGAGCGGTGATCAAATCTTGTATGTTCACGATGTTTCGACAGGAACAAGGGTGATGCCTGAGTTAGGGGAGTCCGAGCAGTTTGAGAGTTATCGCTATGGGGTGATTGGAAGTGCTGGTGGGGCGGTTGTTTTGGTGGATGAAAATGATTTGTTTTATCTCAATGAAGGAGAGGATAGTCGGTTGATCAAAAAGAGGGTGAACTTGTCCAAGAGGCCGAATGCGATGGCGATGTCGAGGGATGGCCGGTTGTTTGCGATTGGATATACTGATGGATCAGTGGAGGTGAGGAAAATGGTGGAGGGAATGGATGAAGTGACTGAGTTTAAGGGAGCTGACCGGGTGAATTGTGTGGAGTTTTCAGCAGACGGAGGAGGGGTGTTCGTGGGAGGAGATGGCCGAGTGATCAAAAAGTTTTCGGTTCCTGATGGTAAACTGCTTTTAGAATTGGAGGGGCATACGAATGATGTTTCGGCAATGACGTTGTCGGAAGATGGTTTGACTTTGTTGAGTCTTGGAGAGGATAAGAAGTTGTTTTGTTGGGATCCGGAGTTGGGGGTCCCAGTTTCAAAGTACGATGTTACTAATGGTGATGGGAGTGCTGTGGCTTCGTTGGCAGAAGGAGGCTCGATTATTGTTTCATCAGGTAAGGCGGCTCTGCAAGGAGTTTTGGCGCCACCTTCAGTCGAGCGGAAGAAAGTTGATGAGAAGGAAATTATGAAATTGGTGGGGCAGTTGGCAGACAATGATTTTGATGTGAGAGAGGGGGCGATGAAGAATCTAGGGGAATTTGGCTGGGATGGGTATTTATATTTAAAAGCGCTGAAGGTTGAAGATCCGGAGGTGATCGCTCGAATTCATGGTGTTCGAGGAGTGTTGAGGGGGGACCTTGAAGGGTCCAAATTGAAAAAGTTAGTGGAGACCAAAGAAGCTGCAGATTTTGTGGTGGCTGATCCAATGGGGGAATTCGTGGCGGTGATTGAAGGGTATGGAGGTTCTGTAGTGACGGTGTGGAAGATGGATGAGGAGGGAAAGGGGCTGGAGGAGGTGCAGCGGTTGGATCATGGGCGTGGATTTGAGCGGATTGCGTTTTCGAGGGATGGAAAGTTGATGTTGGGGGTCAATGAGGATAGCACGTATTCGGTCTTTCGGGTGAATCGTGAGGGAGCTGAGGGAGCTGAGGGAGCTGAGGGAGCTGAGGGAGCTGAGGGTGCTGAGGGTGCTGAGGGTGCTGAGGGTGCTGAGGGTGCTGAGGGTGCTGAGGGTG
>JAHDGN010000278.1:0-156 GCA_020627645.1 Akkermansiaceae bacterium | reverse complement strand
CGCTCAAAAAGAGTTGATCTAGGCTGGGTTTCTCTGTTAGATGCAGAGTGTGAAGCGCACACTTCTCTTGATTAAGCTAAGCTGTGTCTGTTCGGTAAGCGGGCCATGGGTGTCCAAAAGTTAAGGTGATGGACAGCCCCAAGCATCGGCTAGGTC
>JAHDGN010000277.1:1316-4990 GCA_020627645.1 Akkermansiaceae bacterium | reverse complement strand
AGAAGTTTAGACAGACCAAACCCACCAATTCGCTCTCTTTGTCAAACAAAAAAGCACATTGTTTCAATTTAATGCATTATCCATCATTGCTTTACGCTTAAATTGACCCGGATTAGGTTACTGGGGATGTGAAACTGTCTACCTTCGCTATCAAATGGCAGGTAATCAACGAATCGATTCCCACTCAGGGAGCCCATATGCGAATCTCATGGATGGCGTTACCGGCGGCCATTTCGGCGGCAACGGAGGCCCCTGGAGTAGTTACCCTCACCACGGCAAACACTTCGTGGCATGGAATTTCAATGTCAGCGGAGGCCCCTCGAACTACAACTTCTGGCCTAACGAGCCTCGAAATGGCCACACATTCACCTCTCCTATTTTTGCAGGGCTTCAGGGCAAAGCAATCTCCATGTCAGGCGAAGAAATCAATGAACTCCCCGGCCAAGCTGTCGAACCAGCTTCACTGTTCGAAGCACAACTTGCCCTCAGGCTTGCGGAGACTTATGCGACTTGGGCCACTTCAAATATCAGCGACCCCGCGATGGCAAACTTCGATCAAGACCCCGACGGAGATGGACTCACCAACGGGACTGAAGCTTATTTCGGAACCAATCCCAACAACCATGACAACCTTCCCCAAATCTCCGGAACCTTCGATAACAACAACCTAACTATCGCACACCCCATCAATCCCAATTTACCAAACGATATTCAAGCGACTTACGAATGGTCACTAGATATTGAAAATTGGTATCCCTCAGGAGCCGGCCCCGTCGGAGGTCCAACAGTGACCTTCAACTCCACGGAAAACAACAATTCGATCTCAGTAAGTGCCGCCTCTACCAGCTCCAACCAGAAATTTTTCTTCCGTATCCGGGTGACTCAACAATAGGTTTGAGCATCCCACCCACAACAACTGCTCCTTAGGAACGCTTTAGAAGATGAGCTTCCGCACCGGAAGCAAAGTGTGCCAGTTTTGGGCGTCCACGGCTCTCAACCCTCAACTTCTGAGAGAAAGCTCCCTTGAATCTCCAAATGCACAGGCATCCCGTAAAGCCACGGAATCAGCTGCTCCACCTCACAACCAAGAGGAACCAGATTCGCTAATCAGAAGAAATCGAGAATTCTCAAGGAAAAAACCAATGAAACGAAAAGCGTGCTTTCCTTGACGTCAGCACACCCGAGCATCATAAAAATTCCCGCGCCGCATCACCCCGTTAAAAAAACGGACCGCCGGAATGTATCAAACAGTTTTCCAATAAATCATCAGATCTCACAACTCGAACTCCTGACTCCTCATTGTCATGCATCGTCTCTTCGTCGAAAAAACTCCTACCTTCGCAGCCGAATCGTCTTCTCTCATCGCAGACCTCAAAAGTAACCTCGACATTTCGTCAATCACCTCGGCCAGAATCATTCAGCGATACGACATTCTCGGTCTTTCCGACGACGAATTCACTCAAGCGACAAATCTAATCCTCTCCGAACCTCAAGTCGAAGCCGCCTCTTCCAAACTCACTCTTTCCCCAGACGAAACAGCCTTTGCCATCGAGTATCTCCCTGGCCAGTTTGATCAACGAGCTGATTCTGCGGCTCAATGTGCCCAGATTCTTACTGGAAAAGATCGCCCCACCACGGCATCCGCCAGAATCATTGTTCTCTCTGGAAACCCAACCGAAACTGAACTCTCAGCAATCAAAAAATATCTCATTAATCCCGTCGATTCCCACGAAGTCTCTGTCACCGCTCCCTACCAAACAACGACCTCCCCAGAACCATCCAACGTCGCAATCCTTCACGATTTCAACCTCAAGACGGCTGAACAGTTTGACGCCTTTCGCGCCGAACTCGGCTTGGCAATGTCCACTCCTGACCTCGTCCACACCCAGCAATATTTTCAGTCCGAAAATCGAAACCCCACGATTACCGAACTCCGCATGCTCGACACCTACTGGTCCGACCACTGCCGCCACACAACTTTCCTCTCAAAGATTTCTTCCGCCACCTTTGATCCCTCCGTCCCATACATCTCCGACGCTTACCAGGCTTATCTCGAAACACGAGAGAAAGTCTACGGAGCCGACACCGACCGCCCAATCTCCCTCATGGACATCGCTCTCATGGGCATGAAAGAACTGAGACAATCCGGGGAACTTGATAACCTCGAAATCTCAAACGAAGTCAATGCAGCTTCAATTATTGTCACCGCCGATGACAATCAAGAGTGGCTCATCCAATTCAAAAACGAAACCCACAATCACCCTACCGAAATCGAACCCTTTGGTGGAGCCGCGACCTGTCTTGGTGGATGCATCCGCGACCCCTTATCCGGACGTTCATACGTCTATCAAGCAATGCGTGTTACCGGAGCCGCGGACCCTCGCACTCCTTATCACGAAACCATCCCAGGAAAACTTCCACAACGCAAAATCTGCCGTGAAGCAGCTCAAGGATACTCGTCATATGGGAACCAAATCGGCCTCGCCACCGGTAAAGTCTCGGAGGTCTACCACCCCAACTACGTCGCCAAACGCATGGAAATTGGTGCAGTCGTCGCTGCCTCCCCGCGCAAAAACGTCTTCCGGGGCACTCCCGCTCCCAATGACCTCATTCTCCTCATCGGCGGACGAACCGGACGCGACGGCGTTGGCGGCGCCACTGGTTCATCAAAAGAACACAACGATGACGCCCTCGATAATTCGGCCGAGGTCCAAAAAGGCGATGCTCCAACCGAACGAAAAATCCAACGACTTTTTCGAAATCCCGAACTCGCACCAAAAATCAAGATCTGCAATGACTTTGGAGCTGGTGGAGTTTCTGTTGCGATCGGAGAAATCGCCGAATCACTCGAAATCAATCTCGATGCCGTTCCAAAAAAATATGATGGCCTAGACGGGACCGAACTCGCCATTTCAGAATCTCAAGAACGGATGGCCATTTGTGTGGACCCGGCAGACCTCAACTATTTCATCGCTGAATCAGACAAAGAAAACCTCGAGTGTGTCCACGTCGCTACTGTCACAGAGACAGGAAGGCTTCGCATGACGTGGCGAGGCGATACCATCGTCGACCTCTCCCGAGAATTTTTAGACACCAATGGCGTACAACAGGAAGCCAAGATTCATGTCGAAAGCACCCAAAATGATTCTCCTTTGGGAAAAAATCACTTCTCCACAATCGAAGAAGCTCTCTCAGATCTAAATATTGCCTCCCAAAAGGGCCTCGGCGAAATGTTTGACTCCTCAGTTGGCGCCTCAACCGTTCTCGCCCCTTTTGGTGGAAAACATCAACGAACCCCTGTCGATGCAATGGTAGCGACCCTTCCCGTCCTCGTAGGACAGACCACCACATGCACCCACATGGCATGGGGATTCAACCCCGAAATCGCTTCCTGGTCACCTTTCCATGGAGCCTTATACGCAGTCGCCGAATCTGTTTGTCGGGTCGTTGCCTCCGGAGGATCCCTTCCCGATATCCGCCTCACCCTTCAAGAGTATTTTCCAAAATTAGGAACTGACCCATCCCGCTGGGGCCTTCCCTTCGCAGCTCTCCTTGGTGCATTTCACGCCCAACATGAACTACGCCTCGCCGCCATCGGAGGAAAGGATTCCATGTCCGGAACCTTCAACGACATCGATGTCCCACCAACTCTCGTTTCGTTCGCCCTAGCTCCC
>JAHDGN010000277.1:0-1306 GCA_020627645.1 Akkermansiaceae bacterium | reverse complement strand
AATACGATTTCTCCAGAATTCAAAAACGAAGACTCCCTCATTTCTTTCATTGCCGTCCCACGCAATGAAAGCCAAATCCCAGACCTCATCGCTCTCAAAGAGATTTCCGAGACTCTCGATCACTCCGACATCCTCGCATGTCACACCTTAGACCATGGAGGCATCGCCGCCGGACTCGCAAAAATGGCCTTTGGAAACGGCATCGGAGCCACCATCACTACCGACCTCGACCTCTATAAAGAAAGATTCCTCTGCTTCCTGATTGAATCCAAAAAAGAAATCCCCGGCGCAACCGTCATCGGCAAAACTCAAGCGGAACCTACCCTCATTCTAGGGAACCAAACTCATGACCTCAACCATCTTTGCGAAATCTGGACCGATCCACTCAATGAGGTCTACCCCGAAACCATCGACCCCCTATCCACCGAAGCACAAACCTTCTCCTCGAATCGATCATTCCAAATCAAAGACTCTCAGTCAGCTTCCAGCCCAAGCGTCATCATCCCCGCATTTCCAGGAACGAACTCCGAATACGACTCAGCCAAAGCCTTCACTGAAGCTGGAGCAAATGCTCACATCGAGGTCTTCCGTAACCTCACTCCCCAAGCCGTCGAGGAATCACTGAAATCCCTTGCGGACAAGATCGCTCACTCTCAAATCCTCATGATCCCCGGAGGGTTCTCTGCCGGAGACGAACCCGCAGGATCTGGAAAGTTTATTGCCACCGTCCTTCGCAGCCCCCGCGTCGCCGACGCTATCATGGACCTGCTCAAAAATCGGGACGGACTGATTCTAGGAATCTGCAACGGATTCCAAGCTCTCATCAAAACCGGACTCGTTCCCTATGGTGAAATTCGTGACCCTCAACCAGGTGCCCCAACCCTAACCCACAACGATATCGGTCGACACATCGCTCGCTACGCGACCACCAGAATATCCTCTACCATGTCTCCTTGGTTCGCCCAAACAGAGGTTGGAGCACTCCACAATATCCCATTTTCACACGGCGAAGGAAAATTTTACGCCTCCGAAGAAGACATTCAAAAACTGGCGGCCAACGGTCAAATTGCGACCCAATACACCGACCTCAGCGGCACTCCGACAATGGACCCATCGTTTAATCCGAATGGCTCCATCCATGCTATCGAAGGGATCACCTCCCCTTGTGGGAGAGTTTTAGGAAAAATGGGCCACACCGAACGACGCGGTCCCAATGTCGCTCTCAACATCCCTGGCAACCTTCATCAGCCACTCTTTAAAGCAGGAGTCCAATACGTGAGCTAGTCCTCCCCTCTACCAATACCAT
>JAHDGN010000276.1 GCA_020627645.1 Akkermansiaceae bacterium | reverse complement strand
CGCCACTACTCCATATCCTTCCAGCAACTCGCTATTCTTGAGCAAGCCCTAATTAGCAGAATAAATATGATGAAAAAACTGAATCACACCTTCACAAAAAGGATCGCAACTGTCTGCACACTACTCACTCTTCCACTTGCCTTAACGAATGAAGCTGAAGCTCAAAGTAGGGAAGAGCGACGCAATGACGCCCAACCGGTTCGAGCTGACTTGAGGGACGCACACGACGCTATTTTCAATTTGAAATTTGATTCTGAACAAGAGCGAGAATACTGGTCAACGAGGGCCAATGACGCAAAAAGACTGCTCACTGATTGGGTGATTGACGGTGACTTTGACGCCAAAAACCGCAAAGGAGAAAGGATGAACGTTAATCAAGGATTTGCTGAAATCGAAGCGCTTATTTCCGATGCGATCGCTCGAGCTGAGGTATTGTACAAACCACTCACTCTCAGCATTCAATCCTGGAGCACATGGAGCGAGATCATAAGATACGCCGCCTTATCAGACGCTCTCGATGACCTCGAAAACGCAAAATCAAAACTCGAAATCCTTAAACTAAGACACTACATCAACTAGCATTCTTGATTGATTTTTCGACGCTCCTTAGCAAAAAAATCTCTAGCTTATACCATTTCTAGTTTCAAAATGGTGGAATGACGGAGCGATTTTTAGAATGAGCAACGCAGGAGGAGAGAGTGGTGCGGGCACCTCGACCGACGACTAACGCCGCACATTCTAGAAAGCTCCCGTTTTTTCAGATCCGCGAAGCGCTACCTCAAAAGCCTCAAAAAATCATTCCGCCATTTTGAAACTAGAAATGGTATTACATTGAATACACCCCCCAATCTTACAATCCCATTCCTCACTCCGACACCTCTCCTACTTTCCAACTTCAAACACTGAATTATGAATCACCCTCTTCACCTTTTGACCACCGGAGTCTTTGAAACCAAAAGCAATCGACATTCCCCATGTCGGAACCAATTCTGGCACCGCCAAAGTAACCTTTAATCCCTCAACTTTAACCCCCGCAACCTTCCATTCTCTCTGATTAAAGTGCTTTGATCCATAGCGCGCCGTCCGCTTCAAATCCCAAGCTGAAACCTTCACATCACCCACCTCAATCTCTGACGGCAAACTCTCCGAAAACGTCACCACAACCTCCCTCTCCTTGGTCTCTAACTTCACTGGTAAATACGCCTCCTTTTCTAACCGGCGAATTCGATAAAACCCACCTGCCTTCCGCTGAGTCCCCGCCCAAGCAAACATTCCACAACCATACAACTGCCCATCCGCCCGGTGAAATCTCCCTCTCATAATTCCAGTCGGAAATTGCTTCAAAGGCAACTCACACATCCCACCCTGTCGATGAGGCACCACATAAATCTTCCCATAGCCATAACTCAAATTCAAAAGTTGCCCGTTCAGACTCCCCCATCCCGCATTCTTTGGGACCCAAACTAACTCAGAAGGCGAACGATCAAACGAATTTGTAATCCAACACAAAGGATCCACCATCGCCTCATCACTCTTATCAGTCACCGGCGAATACCCGTAAACATTCCCAAAGAACTCCTTCGGCCCCGCACCCTTCACCCAATTAATTCGATTCTTGGGGTTCCAATGACCCTCTTGATCCGTCACAATAAACGAGCCATCTGGATTCAGGCACACCCCATTTGCCGCTCGAAAACCCGTTGCCAAAATGTCCGTTTGAGAACCATCAGCAGATATTTTCAACAACGTCCCATGGTGAGGCACCAACGAGTCTTTGGCGTGCCTCGCAGATTTCGCGTAATAAAAATTCCCCTCCCCGTCCGTCTGTAAACCCATTGCAAATTCATGAAAATGCTCCGTCACCTGATGGTCGTTATTGAAACATTCCAAAGCATCAATCCGCTCGTCACCATTCACATCCTTCAACTTAACCAACTGATCACGGCAAATCACAAAAATTTCGCCCTTCACAATCTTCAAACCTAAAGGCTGAAACAACCCCGAACAAATTCGCTTCCAAACTAACTCACCCTCCAGCTGATCAATCCCCTCCACAATCCACACATCACCCATCCAAGTACAAACCGCCGCCCGCTTCCCATCTTCATAAAAGTCAAATCCACTCGTCCTCATCCACGAGCCATGTGGGTTCACTTCCGCAACCGGCACCGTCAACCGGTCCACTGCAAAGGCCCCACTTTCATCACCTCTCATGATCTGAGTCTTCACAACCATCGGTGGACGCTTCACTGTATTCGGAGTCGGAACTTCCAGAGGCACTAACTCATCCAACAAGCTCACCTGCCCCACTTTCGTCACCAAAATCGCATACCGCTTAACTTCTTTCGAACCTGGGACTTTCAAAACCAACGCCCCATCTTCCACCACGAAACCCTTCGGCACCTCACCCCCATCATGCTTCTTCACCCGTAACTTCCAGTCCTCATCATGAGGAGAAACAATCATTGTTCGGATAAACCCCCTCGAATCCATTCGAACCGACTCGAAAACCCTCTTCCCACCCACATTGTAGATGAGCGTAGGCGTTCCCACTCCTTGAACCAAACCGCCAAATTTCACCCAATCTTTAGGCAATGGGCCAAACAACCGCCCATCTTTCCCTTGAATCCTCACAGGATCCCACGACCCAGTTTTCGGATTTGCCCACCCAGGTTTGTCCTCGTTTACCAAGACCCTCTCTCCAACAATACTCGTATGAGTTCCATGAGACCCATCAAACGCAATCCCTTTCCAATCCACAAAACGATCCCCTTGGTAAATTGCCGCCAACCTCATTGTATCATGATCATAAATCGCCCAGGCCTTCCCTTTGGAAACCCCTCCTAATCCCTCATCCAAGCGAATAGCGACCCCCTTTTGTGCAATATTCACCTCCCGATTCAGCGGACCCGGCTCGATCTGATAAGTCCAAAACAAATAGTTACCAAAGTCCATTAATTCATATTTTGGCACTGCCCTAGACGACTCTTTTTCTGTCACCAAACTCATCCCCCTTGGTAAATCTTGCAAATACTCCTGATCCACCTTCGCCATCATTTTGGGATTATCTTCCTTCAGGAAAGCCTCCCTAATATAGTTAATAACATCGTACTTTTGCTTCGTCGTATACTGAGGCATCGGCGCCATCATACCATAACCTTTTGTCAACGTTTGCCACATCCGAAATGGGTCTTCTCCATTCTTCACGACACCCGTATGGAATTTGGGCGCCAATGGAATCGACCCCTCAACCTTCTTGTCCCCATGACAAGTCACACACAGCTCTTTGTAGATCACCTCACCGCGCTTCACCGAATACGAATCCCATGACCTGACCAACTCGGCATGATCACTCTTCTCCAAAGGCTGTATCCATGCCTCCTTAACTTGAACCCCCTCAACCTTCACTGACATCTCATACCCCTCAACAACTCCATATTTAACCAACCTTCCACCATCCTTCTTTTTTCCCGCCTTCCAGTGAAAATCCGGCGTATTTAATTCATCGACCTTCTGAAACTTCCCAACCTCTTCCCGACTTAAACACCGCTTCCAAAACAAAACCTGAGAAACTTCTCCCTTCTTCAATTTCCCTCCAAAATCCGTCGCCGTCTCCCCAACCTTGAACACCATCCCCTGAACATCCTTCACATTAAAATCCCCAGCCTGAGCAACCTCTTTTCCATCCAAATAAACAGTGATCTCTCCATTTTCACGAGCCGTCACCATCGCAATATGCTCCCTCCCATCATCCACCCGCTGATCCGCAACCAATTCACCCTTCCAGCCAATATCAAAAACCAATTTTCCGTCCCTCACAAACAACGACTTTCCTCCAGCAACCCATTTCCCCTTGGACGGCGCTTTCGCCACCAACGTGCCGTCACCACCTGTCTTCAAAACAAATCTTGCCATCACCGTAAACTCCTCACCCATCGGAAAATCCTTTCCTGGTTTGGGAGTAAAATCGAGCCCACCACCCATCTTAGTTCCTTCTAACTCAAATCGCTGCCGAGTCGGGTCACCACTCAACGCCAAATGAACCACCGCATCTTTCCCAACAACATGTTCTGCCGTCACATCGGCAACGACATCCTCACCAACAGGCAACCCAATTTCTTTCCCCGAAATTTCAACTTTCCCGGCCTTCTTTGCAGAATACTTTAAAAACAACCTAAAATTTGAAATCCCTTCCGGGATAAGAACCTGACCATCCTGCAAAACTGAACGCTTCGTCTCACCCAAAACCACAGACGTCGGCTTCACCACCTGCCCACACACCAACCCCACAAAAAAAAGATAAACAACTACTGCTCTCATCAGATCGAAAAACTCCCAAATACTACCGCAACGGGGAAGGAACAATTTCAACAACCCTCTCAATCTCGGCACCTTGAATCGTTGCTACTCGACCAATCCAAAACTCTGCCTTCGCACCAAAGCTCCCAGAGCCAATACCCCATCGTGAGCCCAGAGTCCGCGAGGCCGCTGAGCCTCTCCCAGCCTAAAAATCCTCGGCCCCGGAAGCTCTTCCCGCTCCTCGTAGGGCCACAAACCAATCCCAGACAAAAATCTCACTCCTCTCAACATGTCTTCCACACCCTCTTCCAACGGCCTCACAAACACCGTTCTTCCGCCAGGCGATAACCGCAAAGCCATTCCTTCCTCAAAAACAACCGTCCACCCCTCTCCTTCCCACATTTTCCAACGCTCACACTCCTGAGCCATCGCCCATCTCACCTCCTGTCGCAGATTCCAAATCCCTCCCGCCGCCGACAATTCCAACTCACCTCTTGGAAAACGCTCCTCATATCGAGCCATGGCCCCCGCCAAACGCTCTGCAAAGATCCTAGGCTCCCGAGCAAAAACGGTCTGCAACGACAAACACCCCGCCTGATCAAACTCACCGACATCTCGGGCCGCCAATTCTGCCGCCTCCTCCGAAGGATCCTCCACCAAAGCCACGCCCACTCCATGCCCATGACCCACAAATGGAACATCCAACGGACACAATCCCCGATTTCACCG
>JAHDGN010000275.1 GCA_020627645.1 Akkermansiaceae bacterium | reverse complement strand
TGAAATTCAATGAGATGGGACGAAATCGAGCTGGGCTCATGAAATATTCGGGCTATTGGCTGATTTTTCGACGCTGCTCCGCAGGCGGATCAGCCGAAGCCGAGAAACCAATCATCCCACCAACCCCCACGCCCGAACCCGCCCCTAACATCGGCTCTCCAGTGGCATCTGGAAACACATAAACCCGCCGGCTTTCCAAAAAGCGCATCCCCCCCCAACCCATCGCTATAATAGGCAAAATCCCACAAAATCCCCAAAAAAACGTTCGAAAAGTCGAATCTCCCTTCAAACGATCCCACCAATGCCCTTTTTTGCGCACCTCTCGACCACGATCCCTCAAATCCAAATCACCCAAGAAGGACACCCCCCCACGATCAACCGAAACCACATTCTCCAACCAATACAAACGAATCGACAATTGAATCGCAAAGCTCTCTGCCTGAGATGCTCGCTCCGTTTTCTCCATCGCCTCCTCCACGCCCATCCTCAACACCTTATCCTGCTCGTTTTGAGGGAAAAATTGACGGATCTTCTCAGAAAAACCCAACCGCGATCGACTAGGGTCCCCCAGAAAATAAAAGGCGACCGCATACGGTTTCGACGGATCAAAGTGCTCCTCAATCAGCCTCATCAAACTCTCTCCCTCAGGCAATTGCTGCTTCTCGTCAAAAAGATACAGATACAAAACAATATTGGTATCTCGCGCATGATAATCCAAAAAAGCCTGCAAATCATCAGCCTCCCGAGCGGTCAGTAACCCCTGGGGATCCATCAGATACCTCTCAGGCGGTTTCCGAAAATACTCCGACAAAAAATTGGGAGGAATCACCTTCATCCACCTCTCGTCAAACTCCTCGTCCTCTGGCAAATTCATCAGCGATGGATCATGCTCAATGACCTCCTCTCCCTCAAAACTCATCCACGCCTCCATCGTCTTGCCGAAAATCGTCGAACCTGGCACGAACTCACCAGCATCAACCACCGAAAAAATTTCCGCATTCCAATCCGGCAAAACCCACTCAACCCGCTGGATCACTTCCACCCCCTCCAGCTCCCCATCGCGGTCTAAATCCTCCTCCTGCCCAAAAACCAAGCGCCCCCCCAACACCCACAGAACAATCAACCAAACTTTCACTCCTCCTCCTCCTTTCCCTCACCAACCAAACGCTGTGCCACTGCCGACAAAATTTTTTCAGGCCTCCTTCGCACCCGCTTCCACCCCCTCCTCAATAAATCATCCATCCGATCAACCACCTCATGAAACCCAAGCGCATACTCCCCCTCCAACAAAAGAGGATGTGCCTTGGACAGAACACCAAACGTCGATTCTTCAGACAAATACGGCATCAAGGAATACCCGAAACTCAAGCAGGCCTGCTTCGAATTCACATCAACCAACAACAAAATTCCATTCTCATTCGGCCTCGCCTCCTCCACATCGACAAAATTCGATCGATTCAACATCCAAAAACCAAGCTCCCTCAAATTCACACCCTTTTCAAAGCCCCCCACATAAATCGCTAAAAACAACTGCGGAAATCGCTCCTCAAACCTCTCCAACGCATCCCTCAACGGCTCCCGTTCCTTCATGCGCAATACCCCGGCTGCGTCTGTCAATTGATGCAAATTCACCGTATCCTCCCCATACTTGGCCTCCGCTTGCTCCATCTCAAACCCACAATGCGGACACGACGGCGCGCGCAAATGAATTCGTAAGAAACATCGGGGGCAACGCATCACTGAAATGAATCAATCTTAAGGACCCTATTCTTGCAAGCCACCCGGACAATTTATCGTAAACTTTAAACGTAATTGTTTTCAATTAGATCCTAACATTTGGCAACGTGTGGGCCTCAAACCAAATGATTCTCAGAAAAGTCATCACCCTCTCCCTCATCTTCGCGTTCCAACTCAAGGCCAAAATCGACTTTGCCACCCAAATTCAGCCCATCCTTTCGGACAATTGCTTCGCCTGCCACGGTCCCGATGAAGCCACGTCAGAGGCCAACCTTCGCCTCGATCAGCGCAGCCTCGCCCTGAAAGGAGGCGATTCCGGCCCCGCAATCATCGCAGGCAATCCAAAAGACTCCCTACTGATCAAACGAATCACCCTCCCTCACGAACACGACAGCCACATGCCTCCCCAAAAAAACAAACCACCTCTCTCACCCCACCAAATCAAACTTCTCACCCAATGGATCACCGAAGGCGCCGAATGGGGAACCCACTGGGCCTTCATCCCCCCTCAGCGCCCCAAAACCCCACCCGTCAAACAACACTCTTGGCCCGAAAACCCCATCGACTTCTTCATTCTCAATCAACTCGAAGCACACAACCTCCACCCGTCTCCAAAAGCCACCCCAAGACAACTCCTCCGCCGACTCTACCTTGACCTCACCGGACTCCCGCCCACCCCCCATCAACTCCAACAATTTTCGCTTTCCAAAACCCACCAGACCATCGATCAACTCTTAGACTCCCCCCACTTCGGAGAAAAATGGGCCCGCCAATGGCTCGATGTCGCCCGATACGCCGATTCAGCCGGATACGAGAAAGACCTCCCCCGTCAAATGCATTTCTACCGGGACTGGGTCGTGAAATCACTCAACAACGACCTCGGATACGATCAATTCATCGTCAAACACCGGAGACCTCCTGCCAAACGCCACCAATAGGCTACCGGCTAGCTCCGCAACTCCATGACCCATGAAGAAGGAGGCGCTAAACCCGAGCAGTTCCGAATCGAAGGACTTTTCGACCGCATCGACGCCATCGGCAAAGGCATCCTTGGAATCACCACCCAATGCGCACAATGCCACACCCACAAATTCGACCCTCTCACCCACGACGAATACTTCGGAATGTTCGCCTTCCTCAACAATACTCGCGAAGCATCCACCCCAGGGTATGACGACGACGCTCAATCACACATCTCCACCATCAAACAAGAACTCAACGCCCTCGACCAAGAATACAAAAAACAATCACCCGACTGGCAAAAAGACTTCATCAACTGGCAACATCAACTCCGCTCGCTCCCCAAAACAAAATGGGTCACTCAACAAATCCACCAAATCGGAGACGATGGCCAAAAATACCAAGCCCTCCCTGACCACTCTCTCATGAACCAAGGCTTCGCCTCCACCTTTACCAGCGTCCCCTTCGATCACAAACCAACCACAATCACTCAAGTTCGCTCCATTCGACTCGATCTCCTCACCGACCCCTATCTCCCTCTCAACGGCCCCGGACGGTCCATCCAAGGCACTGCCGCCCTCTCCGAATTCAGACTCCGAGCCGGTCCAGACAAACGATCCCTGAAAACCCTCAAGCTGAAAAACGCCACTGCCTCCGTCAACCCACCCACCCGCGCGCTCGAAGGAACCATCTACCAAAATCGCCGAGGACACGAAACCGATATCCGAACGATCGGGAATGCCACCCTCGCCATCGACGGCGACAACAAAACTGCCTGGACCACCGATCAAGGCCACGGCCGATCAAATTCCCCACAAATCATCAACTTCGAACTCGAGGAACCTCTCGAAACCCCCAACAATCTTCACCTTCGCACCGTCATCCTCATGCAACACGGTGGCACCAACGCCGACGACAATCACAATTTCAACATCGGACGATTCAAGCTTCAATTCGCTTCCACTCTCCCCAACGAACTCGACCAGCTCCCTCCACTCGTTCACGAAGCTCTCTTCTCAAAGAACCCCACCCCCGAACAATTAACGCTCCTCTTCAGACACTGGCTCTCCCAACGAAAAGATGCCACCGAGATCATCAAAAAATCAGAACAACTTTGGTCGACTCACCCCAAACCAGCTGTCGCCCTCGTTGCCCAAAAAACGCAAACTCCTCGTACAACCAGACTCTTCGAACGAGGCGAACAAACGAAACCCAAACACATCGTCAAACCACACACCCCAGCCTTCCTGCACCCACTCAGAGAAACTCAAAAAACAGAACCCAGACTCACTTTTGCCCAGTGGCTGGTCGACCCACAATCACCCACCACCGCTCGCACTCTCGTCAACCGCATCTGGCAAACTTACTTTGGAACCGGACTTGTCGAAACCCCTGAAGACCTTGGTCTTCAAAGCCCGCGCCCGTCCCATCCAGAACTCCTCGACTGGCTTGCTGTTGAACTCATGGAAAACAACTGGTCCATGAAACACATCCACCGCCTCATCACCTCCAGCGCCACCTACCAACAATCGGCCGTCACCAAACCCCAGCACCTCGAAAACGATCCCAAAAATCGCTTTCTCGCCCGCGCCCCACGCCTCCGTGCCCCCGCAGAAACCATTCGCGACATCCAACTCTCCGTCAGCGGCCTCATCAATCCAACCCTTGGAGGCCCAGCCGTCTACCCTCCCGCTCCTCCCTTCCTCTTCCAAAAACCAGCATCCTACGGTCCCAAAGACTGGCCAGTCGAAACGACATCCCAACGCTACCGGCGCGCCCTCTACACCTTCCGCTTCCGAAGTGTCCCCCCTCCAATGCTCGCCGCATTCGACGCCCCATCAGGCGAAACATCCTGCGTCAAACGAACCACTTCCACTTCCCCCCTCCAAGCTCTCATCACCCTCAACGAAACACTTTCTGTCGAAACCGCCGTCGCTCTCGGAGCCAAAATCCTCGACACCTCCATCGCCCACGCCTTCGAACACTGCACCTCCCGCCCACCCGCCCCTCAAGAACTCCAAATCCTCAACAAGCTCTTCGAACAACAAAAAAGATCCATCACGGCAGAATCGGCAGCCGAACTCATCAAAACCTATTCCCCAGTCGAAAAAGATCTCTCTCACCATCCACCAATAGATCTCGCCGCAGCCACCGCCGTCGCGCAAACTCTTCTCAACCTCGACGAAACCCTCTCCCGAAACTAATTCAAAAAAACAAACCCATCTCTCGACCAATGATCTCTCCGTCAAACATCCCCCACTCGACCATCTCCGACATCCAACAAGCACACTCCCGACGCTGGTTCATGAAAGAATGCGGAGTCGGCCTCGGAGCCATCG
>JAHDGN010000004.1:10801-29483 GCA_020627645.1 Akkermansiaceae bacterium | reverse complement strand
CAACTAGGAGACCTCCCCGAGCCCAAACCTACCCACAGATTCTGCTGAAGATCCCTAAAAATTCGTCCACTACCAAACGGATAATCTACTGACTTGCAGATGATCCAAAAAGACATAGTCATATTTTCTGATAATTCACCCAAAAAATCTTGGCATAAGCGCAGATTTAAATTGCAGACAATTTAAATTATCTGATAGGGAACTTCCTGTCACCACTCCTCGAATTACCACTTTATCCAGCGATGAAAAACATCCTCTCAATCATCCTTTTTCTGCATGCCTTCACAATCCCAGTGAGCATTGCTGAACAATTCAATATCAACATCGCGGGCACTGGAGATCCCTCGGTCTATTTTACCACGGTAGGAAAAGCTTCCGTCGAGCTTTCTCCTACCCAGTCAGCTGGAGCACCCGGATGGGAATCAACAAACTGGCAAAACATCAGCGCGGACCACCCCTTCACTCAATCAACCCCAGCAACCACAATCACAAGCGACTCCGGGTCAACTGCTACAATTCAAATTCTTCAACATCGCAATTTTGGTGCGTTTCATTGGAGCAAACTCCGTGACGACAACGACACCGTCGATCTACCCAACGCTATTTTGATCGACGGTCACTCAAACTCAACCGAATGGGATGGTTGGAACGACTCCGGAGAACCATTTCCAGCGCGCACCGCTGATCTCCGCCTCACAAATATCCCATTCGAATCATACGATCTCATTGTGTATCTCGGAAACCAGCAGGCTGGCTTCAACAACGGACGAGGGACCATTCGAATCAACAACCAGATCCCCACCAACCCTTCCGATAAATCAGGAGGAACACAATTTGTGCTGTCAACCACCGAACCCACCGGAACTCTTAACGAAATCACCTCCACTGGAGATTCGGGCAACTACATTGTCTACCCCAACCTCTCGGGCGCATCACTTCGGATTCAAACATGGGGCGAAAACTTTAACCATTTAGGAGTCGCTGGTCTGCAACTTCGCAAGATCGCTGATGCACCCCCAGAAACCATCACCAACTGGTCCTTAGAGCCAGGAGCTTCGGCTTCTCAATCTTCAACCGGATGGAATGGCGTCGCATCGAAAGCGATCGATGGGAATACCGATGGCGTCTATTGGAACGGATCCGTGACCCATACCCAAATCACATCTAACTCCTGGTGGCAGGTCAATCTAGGCCAGGACCGCCCGATCGATGAAATTGTTCTTCACAACCGAACCGACTGCTGTGCGGAACGACTTTCCAATTACCGGATCTCCATCTTAAACAACTCTGGTAACGTCATCCAAGCAATCGATCTACACACCGACTCTGGACAAAGTGGCCTCACCGAAACTTGGCAACTTCCTTCAACTGTCATCGGGCGAACCGTCAGGATCGAAACCTTAGGTCGAAACCGCGCAGGAAATGAGGTTGTAACACTAGCCGAAGTCGAAGTCTTTGGTAACCCCGGAAATGAAAGTGACCCTGAAGTCAGTCCAACTCTTTCAACTCTAGTTCAAGACACCAACTCAATCCCGGCTGATGGATCCTCCATCGCCCAAATCACCGTCACCATCAATGACACCAACGGCAACCCCATGCCCAACACCCCAGTCCTTCTTCAAAAAGTTGAGGGTGCCGGGGCACCTAACATCACCCCCCCATCAACAAACACCGACCTCAACGGCCAAGCTACCTTTTCGGTCTCATCAGACACCCCTGGCCTAGCTCGCTTTGCTGCTACTTCTTCAAATATTGCCATCACCCAAACACTCAACCTCGAATTCACTTCTCCCCCCCCAGTAAGCGGAGAATTCCTCAATATCAATATTGCCGGCACCGGAGACCCCGGCACCTTCTTTACCCCAGCTGGAAAATCTTCTGTCGAACTCACCCCTAACCAATCAGCTGGTGCCCCCGGCTGGCTCTCCAACAAGTGGCAAAATATCACCTTTGGGCACCCTTTCGAAAAATCCACCCCTCCCACCTTAATCACTGGGACAAACGGATCCACTGCCACTTTTCAAATTCTTAACCACCGTAATTTTGGCGCCTATCGCTGGAATGCTCTCCGCGATGATAGCGACACCGTAAACCTTCCAAACGCCATTCTCCTCGACGGACATTCCAATTCCACCGAATGGGATGGATTCAATGGATCGGGAGAACCTTTCCCATTCCAAGCCGCAGACTTTCGCCTGACTAATATTCCATTCAACAGTTATGACCTAATCGTCTACCTCAGCACTCAGTTCCCCAACACGGCAACCGGACGAGGAGTCATCCGAATCAACAACCAAATTCCATCCAACGCATCCGATAAATCAGGTGGAATCCAATTCATTCTACCAACCAGCGAACCAACTGGAACTTTAGATGAAATCACTTCTAGCGGAGATTCGGGAAACTTCGTTGTCTACAACAATCTTTCAGGCCCTAATCTACGGATTCAAACTTGGGGCGAAGATTTCAATCACCTAGGGGTCTCGGGCATTCAAATTCGCCAAAAATCAAGCGGCTCTGTTGGTCCCGTAAGCGCATTAGCGTCAACCGTATCGGCAACGACCTCAAGCGTGATCGCCGATGGAACTTCCACCTCAACCGTAACGGTAACACTCAAAGATTCGAACGGAAATCTCCTCTCCGGTAAAGATGTCACTCTCATCAAAACTGGAGGACCCGGAATTGCAAACATCTCACCATCAAATGCAATCACCAACAACAGTGGGCAAGCGACCTTCACCATTTCATCCTCCAGCGTCGGCAACCTCCAATTTTCAGCTCAATCCGACAACACAACGATTACTCAAAATATCACCCTAACATTCACTGCTCCCATCACTAGTAACGACATTTTTAGCGTCAATATCTATGGGTTTTGGAGCGGAACTCCAAATCAAACGATTGTTAATTCTGTCACCATGTCTCCGGAACAAACCGCCGGAGCCCAACCATGGGAAACCGACAGTTGGAACAACGTAAATACGGCCAGCCCCAACGCTACCATCACATCGGTCGACGGACGCACTGCAAACTTTCAAATCCTTCGCTACCGAAATCCAGGAACCTATGCAGGTCAGCGCCCCAATAACCTACTTAACAATGGAAATGCCACCATTCTCGATGGTCATTTAAATACCACCGAGGACCCAGGAGACGACTCAAATCATGGACTCATCCGAGTCTCCAACATCCCCTTTACTGCCTACGACGTCATTGTCTACTTCGGACAAAACCAAGGTCAAAGGTTCGATGGCCGTGGCTCCATCACCATCAATGGAACGATCCAAAAAGACTACACCTTAATCACCTCGGCTCCTGATGGAAATCTTACCCGAATCACAGACCCCTTCAGCCCGGGAAACTACATGGTCTTCCCTGGCCTCTCCGGTGCAAATCTCGAAATCATCACTGCAGGAGAAAATTTCACCCACAATGGCCCAGCTGCGATTCAAATCGCCGAAGCCGCTCAAGCTCGTAAGCCCATCGAAGTCACAAATAATTTCTATAACCCACAAACTGATGAATTTACCATTACCTGGAATTCCGTTCCGGGTGATAGTTATTCCCTGGCCTACTCCTGTGATCTCCAAACCTTTATCCCGTTTGGAAATCCCGTCATTCCCGCCAACTCATCCGGCTTCAGCACCACATACGGTCCTTTCCCAAATCCAGCTCCAGGCTCATCCTGCTCATTTATCCAAGTTCGTGAGGCAGACTTCATCGATCCTGAAATCGTCCGTTCTTTCGGAACGAACAATACCGTCCAAATTGAATTTACCGAGCCCATATTCTTGCCTACCGCTTCGATCACAGGAAATTACACTCTGACAGGACCAAGCGGACAGACCATCGGAATCTCTGCCGCCATCCAAGGACCGAACGACCGGACAATCAAACTGAACACCTCATCCAACCTGGCTCCAAACAGCACCTATACTCTCAGCACTTCAAATATCACAGACCTTGCCGGACGGCCCCTTGCAGGAAACACCTCTTCGACCTTCAAAACTTTCGACAATAACCCCAACGGAGTGAAAGTTTACATCCTCGCCGGCCAATCCAACATGGTCGGCTTCGGAGAAACCACAGCGGGCAGCAGAGGCAACCTCCTCGAACTCGTTAATACTCAGCCCACCAAATACGGATCTCTACGATCGGGCAATTCCTGGACATCCCGCAATGATGTCAAAGTCTGGTGGAGAAAGAATGAGCTTAACCAAAACCGCCAAGTCATCAAAGGAAACCTGAATCCCACCTTCGGAAGCGATACCGCTCGTTTCGGCCCTGAATATGCTTTCGGACAAGTCATTGGTGACCACCATTCTGCTCCCGTTCTTATTGTGAAAACAGCCTGGGGAGGCAAAAGCCTCAACTACGACTTCCGACCTCCAAGCGCCGTCGGAAAACGAGGAGGGGACATCGGAATCCACTATCACGCAATTTTTGAATCGCTTCACGAAGTCCTAGACAATTTTAACCAAGAATTTCCAGAATGGGCCGGCTTAGGATACTCCATCGAAGGATTTGCTTGGCACCAAGGATTCAACGACAGTCTCGAAACATTCACTGCAAGCGCCTACAAAGACAACATCGCAGACTTCATCCGAGATATTCGCACCGAAATTGGTAAACCACAGCTCCCATTCTCCCTAGCCACAACAGGCCACGGCGGATTCACCAATAACTCCCGATTCATGACCCTGAACGAAAACCAACTTTCCATCGCAGACCCTACACAATTCCCGGAGTTCTCTGGCAACGTGACCTCAACCGATACCCGTCCATTCTGGCGTGCAGCTAATATTTCACCTAACAATGCCCTACATCACTGGAACCACCACGCCGAAACCTTCTACGAGATCGGAGAGGCACTCGGCAATGGTATCAAATCGATGGTTAATCCGTAGGAAAACGCCCCTCAAAGTCCTCAAGAAAAAAAAGTTCCCCCCTTCCGTTCTTGAATCGCAGGTCCATCAGCGGCACCTTATGCGCATGCGAGCGCTGATCATCACGCTGTTAGCTGGACTCACACTCCCCCTACTTTCAAAAGAACACGTCATCCTTTGTGGCGGCCCAGCCCTTCGCCAATGGGAAAACCTCCGAGTTGAAAAGGATCGTCACGACCGATGGTGGGCAAACTTTATTCGCGCCTCCACCATGCGAATTGATGAACTGAGAAAAGCCTACGGTCCAAATGCCAAAATCAAATGGATCGTCTACAAGCCAGGATACGTCCTTCGCGGCCGAGAGGACAAAAAGCCCTACACCACTTGGATTCAAGAACAGGCCACCAAAAGAAACACCCGCCTCATTTGGTTTTCAAACTCATCCCAAGCAATTTCTGCCATCAATTCATCCTCAAATATCGTCACTTTTGACTTTTTCGGCCACTCAAACCGGCATTGCTTCATGCTAGATTATGGTTCGGATGTCATGGCCGTATCCCAATGCTGGATTCACGAAAATGAACTCGGCAAACTCCGTCGAAGCTCATTCAGCAAACATGCAGTTTGTAAAAGCTGGGGCTGCCACACCGGTGAATCCATGTCTAAAATCTGGAGACGTAAACTCGGGATTCCTCTCATTGGAGCAAAAGGAAAAACCGACTACGCTCATCTCTCATTCGGACGGATGCCCAAAGTGAACGGAAGCTGGATCCGATAACCTTATCTTTTTTCACATGACCTTTCAGGAACTCGAGTCTCTTTACAATCTTCCCCTCTTCGAACTCATCCAACGCTCAAGAAGCGTCCATGAAGAAAACTGGCCCTCAGCCGAAGTCCAACTCTGCACTCTGCTTTCCATTAAAACCGGAGGATGTTCGGAAGATTGCTCATACTGCGCCCAATCCGCACGCTATAACTCAGGTGTATCGCCAGAGCGACTCATGGAAAAATGCCAGATTCTCGAAAGGGCAAAAGCGGCACGAGAAAGTGGCTCAACCCGATTTTGTATGGGTGCAGCCTGGCGGGGAGTTCGCGAAGGGACAAAACGTTTTGATCAAGTCCTCGATATCGTCCGTGATGTTTCAGAACTCGGCATGGAAGTATGTGTCACCCTCGGTGAACTTGGCCCATCTGAAGCTCAAAAACTGAAGGAAGCTGGGGTCACAGCCTACAATCATAACATCGACACCTCCCCCGAACACTATCCAAATATTGTCACCACCCACACCTTTCAAGACCGGCTCAACACCATTCGACACGCTCAGGACGCTGGCATGTCAGTCTGTTGCGGAGGCATTCTTGGACTCGGCGAAAACACAACAGACCGGCTCAAAATGTTGGAAGTTATTTCCTCGTTCAACCCGCAACCTGAATCCGTCCCCATCAATTCCCTGATGCCGATGCCCGGCACTCCTCTAGCCGAACAACATGGTGTCGATACCTTCGAACTCGTCCGAATCATCGCTCTTGCCCGAATCGCAATCCCAAAGGCCAAAGTTCGACTCTCCGCCGGCCGCACGAACCTTTCTGAAGAAGCTCAAACACTCTGCTTCTTCGCCGGTGCCAACTCCATTTTCTACGGAGACAAGCTCCTTACCGCAGCGAACCCCGCTGTCGAAAAAGACCTCAATCTCATCGATCGCCTTGGTCTCAAACCACAACAACCAAATCCTGACCTCAGCGCACCTAACGCCGATCAGACGAAACCAAACCAACCCCAGATTGCATAAGACGACACCCGATGACCTGGCCTGCTTCAAATCATCAAATCCAGGTCTCCATTTCGGACCAGTCTGCAACGCTTAGCAAAAACGACCAAACTCTTCTCAAAATTCCTGTTTCAACCGCCAAAAATGGTCCTGGTTTCTCCGAAGGGTCTTTTTGCACTCCAACCGGAAATTTCATCATCCGCGAAAAGATTGGTGAAGGAGCCCCCACATTTACTTCGTTCAAAGGTCGCCTTCCCAAAAACATCTGGACCGGACAACCATCCAACGACGCCATCCTAACCCGCATCCTCTGGCTTGAAGGACTCGATCCAGAAAACGAAAATACCTTTCTTCGCTACATCTATTTCCATGGCACCCATGCCGAAGACCTGATCGGCCAACCCGCTTCTCATGGCTGTATTCGCCTCAAAAATGATCATATGCTCGAGTTATTCAACCTCTCTCCTCTTTTCACCCGAGTAACCATTCTATGAAAAAAATTATCGCCTTCGACTGTGACTCAACTCTTTCTTCCATCGAAGGGATCGACGAACTCGCCAAACTAACCACCCCCTCTATCTTCCAAAAAGTCGAAAAGCTGACCAACCTCGCCATGAACGGCGAAATCCCCGTCCAAGAAGCCTTCTCCCAAAGACTCAAATTAATCAGTCCTTCTCTCTCCGAATGCCAACAAATTGGGCAACTTTACCTCACCCATATTGAACCAACAGCCAAAGAAACGATTCTCCAACTTCAAGAAAAGGGTTGGCATACGATCATCATTTCCGGAGGCTTCAGCCCCTGTATCCAACCACTCGCAGAACATCTCAATATTTCAGAAGTCCACGCCGTCCCACTCCATTTTCAAACCAACGGCTCATATCAATCCTTCGACACCGACTACCCAACGACTCGCGACGGAGGTAAGCCTCAAATTATCGAAAATCTGAAAGCGAAATATCATTCAAAACAATTCATTATGGTTGGCGACGGAAATAGTGACCTCGAAACGACTCCCCATGTCACCCAATTTATTGCTTTCACCGGATTTGTTAGCAGACCGACTGTCCGTCAACATGCCACCCACCAAGTCAGCATCATAAGCGAACTCATCCCAATCCTAGAATCTTCCAAACACCTCCACTAAAGCAAAATACACCCGGAATTGTTGCATGGAAATATTATGATTGATCCCTCGTTCAATTTACTTCACAAGCGAGGTGTCGGAAGAACATTGAAAGTCAGAAAAACCTAATCTATTTTCTCTCGACCGAAAAATTAAGCACACCCCCTGTATCACTGCACTCTAACAACAGCGCAAAATACAACAGAAACCGAGCTCGGCCTAACAACCGGGCTCGGTTCATTTTGATCACACCATCCACTGTCTTTATCAATCGGCCTACCCCCTTAGGCCGACCCGGATGATCTCCGCACTCTCCGCTTCCGGATTGCCCTTCAACGCACGATCAACCGCTTTCCTCGCCTCAGCCTGCTTAAAACCAAGAGCAATCAACCCCATCTCCGCATCCTTAGCCGCATCTGTTCGGTCCTCTTTCGGCTCCCAAGTTTCAACCACCCCCACCTTGTCCTTCAGCTCTAAAATGATCCGCTCAGCCGTTTTCTTTCCGATCCCCTTTACCCCCGCAATTGCCGCAGCATCACTCTCGACAACCGCCTGCTTAAACCCCTCGACCGGTAGCCCCCCTATCACAGACAGAGCCGTCGCCGGCCCGATCCCACTCACCCGGTCAATCAACAGCAAAAACAAATCCCTCTCCTCATCCTTCGCAAAACCATAAAGAGTCAGCGCATTCTCCCGAACATGCTGATAAATTCTCAAATCCACTGAATCCCCCTCCACCGGATTCAATGAATCATACACCGACATCGGCAACTGAACCAAATACCCCACTCCCGCCACGCCAATGACCAATCGACCCGGTAAAGCCTCCCACACCTCCCCCTTCAGTCTCGCAATCATTTAGGAAAAATAAACCATCAAGAAATCTAAACACAAGCTCCTATTCTTTCGAAAAAACGAGTATCCAAGGCTCCAAAACCAATATTTTTCAACTTTTATGAAAGAAAATTGCAAAATTTATACATTCCTTTTAAATAATTCGCCTCGCATTTGTCGCAAAAAGCCGTTATGCTCACGCCGTTATGGCAACTACTAAACGTACGCGTTTCTCTCGCCGGCTCCCGGACCATGTCACCGATGAACTCGTGAATGTCCTCGGAGCAGACTCTAAGCTCTTCGGGTTCAACGAACTCTTCGAAGACGTTTATGAGAGGCTCAAGGAACGCAACGCAGTCAGTGGTGGAGAAGAAATGCTTCGTCTCCGCGCTTATGAAAAGCTGCAAAACTTGGTAACCCGTGGCCTCGTCGAGAAAGACGGTAAGGAATACCGCGGACTTGAGCGGATCCAGGAAGCTCACAGCGATTTCGCCCCTCAAGAAGCTTAGGGTCGAAAATCCAAAATTGGTTCTGGTTTTAATAACCAACCCTCTCTTAATTGCCCGTGTCGACAACGACACGGGCAATTTGCTTCTGCCTACTCCATCCAATACCGAACAAATGATTTCAGATTATTTCCCGATCATCCTCCAAACTCTCGCCGCTCTTGGTTTTGCCGCCGCAGCTCTTGGACTAAGCGTTCTCCTCGGTAAAAAAGGCTCTCACAGCGACTCAAAAGAAACTCCTTACGAATGCGGCATGCTGCCCATTGGCGACGGAGCACCCCGCTTCAGCGTCAAATTTTACATGGTCGCCATGCTTTTCGTGATTTTCGATATCGAGGTCGTCTTCATGTATCCCTGGGCCGTCAGCTTTGTTGATCTCATCAAATCTAACGCCACCACCATCTGGTCCATGGCCGGGTTCGCAGGCATCCTCACAGTGGCTTACCTCTATGCCCTGAAAAAAGGAGCTCTCAATTGGAAGTCATAAAGACATTCAATCTACTCTTTTCAACCCGGCCACTCCACCCTAGAACACCGACATGTTCAAAGGCACCTTTACCGCCCTCATCACACCTTTCCGAAATGGCTCGCTAGATCACGAAGCTTTCAAGAAACTCATCGATCAGCAAGTCGCAGCCGGCATCACAGGGATTGTGCCCGTTGGCACCACCGGGGAATCTCCCACGCTCGACTCCGAAGAACATCTCGAAGTGGTCAAAGCCGCTGTCGAATATGCTGCTAAACGAACCCTCGTCGTCGCTGGCACCGGAGCAAATTCCACCACCGAGGCCATCCATCTCACCCAAGCTGCTGAAAAAGCTGGGGCCGATGCTTCACTGCAAGTTTGCCCCTACTACAACAAACCTTCCCAGGAAGGCATCTACCAACATTACAAAACAATCGCAGCCAATACATCACTTCCCGTGATGCTCTACTCCGTCCCAAGCCGATCCGTTGTCGAAATCGGAGTAGAAACCGTCGCTCGCCTTGCCAACGATTGTCCAAATATCGTTGCCAATAAGGAAGCAGGCGGATCAGTCGACCGTATCAACCAACTGATCCAAGCCGTTCCTGATGACTTCCAACTTCTCTCCGGAGATGACCCACTCACCCTCCCCTTCATCTCCTGCGGAGCTGTCGGTCTAGTCAGTGTTGCCGCAAATCTGATTCCAGAAGTGATGGTCAACCTCGTCAATCGATGCCTCGAAGGACAATTTGACGAGGCGCTCGAACTCCAAAAACGCTACTATCCTCTCCTCACCGGACTCATGTCGCTTGACTCCAACCCAGTCCCCATCAAGACCGCCGTCTCCCTCCTTGGCCACTGTACCGACGAACTTCGACTCCCTCTCACCAACCTCCCCGAAGAAAAACTTCAAAAACTCAAAACGATTCTCAAAACCTACTCTCTCGCCTAAGTCCCCCTTTTTCCAGGTTGACCGTCTGGCCTAACGATGAAACTAGCTCGCCTCCCAGACGGTTCACCCGAAATCTTCTACACTCTTCAAGGAGAAGGTCTCTCACTAGGCTCACCTGCGATCTTCATCCGACTTTCTCTCTGTAACCTCCACTGCCACTGGTGTGACACCCCCTACACCTGGAACTGGCAAAACACTCCGTGGGAACATCAAGATCAGACAAAATTTTCTAAAGAAAAACAAATCCTCGAACTCACCCCATCCGAGATTGCTCCGCTCATCCAAAAACACCCCTGCGATCGGCTCATCATCACCGGTGGCGAACCCCTCCTACAACAAGACGATATCCCCACACTTCTCAACCATCTTCCCGCCATCAAATTCATCGAAATCGAAACCAACGGCACTCGCACCCCTTCTCCCGAACTCCAAAATCTCCCCATTCAATACAACGTCTCGCCAAAGCTCTCTAACTCACAGATTCCGGAATCAAAACGCATCCACCCTGATTCCATTCAGTTCTTCACCCAACACCCCGATTCCTTCTTCAAGTTTGTCATTTGTGACAAAAAAGACATGTCCGAGTTAGAAGCTCTTCGCAGCAAGTTTGACATCCCAGCCTCGAAAATCTTTCTCATGCCTCAAGGAACCGACGCAGAAACCCTTCAAAAAAACTCCCTCTTCCTTGCCCCAATCTGCCAACAACAAGGCTATCGCCTGTCACCGAGACTCCATGTCCTTCTCTGGGGAAATCAAAGAGCGACCTAAAACCAAAAAACGCCGTCCAGATAAACCGGACGGCGCATAAAATCCTTAGGGGGGATTTTATCCAAGAATGTCACTCTCCTTGCCAAGATCGACAGTCAAGAGATAACAAACCGCACCACGACGCTTCTGACGAAATTGCTTCATCTTCTCCATCACGGCAGTCACAGCGGCATCTTTCGCAGCTGCATCATCCATCCCAAGCTTCTTGGTCATGAATCCATCCTTGAGCGTATCCAACTCGCTCTGATCAGAAGCCGAGACCAAAGAAGCATCGAGGCTCATGTTCGCAATTCCGAAACCCTTCACAAGTTTCTCAAGAAGTGCATCGTTCACATCGACACCAAGCTCCACAAGCTGGGCCTTCGACTTTTCAATATTTTCTTCAGCTGACATAGCTCTCTCATTCGACATCCTCTGCGAGATTTCGCAAGCCAATTCTTAACCTATCCAAAATAACTCACCTCTCAAAAATAGACCTTTTTTACCAACAAAACTGAATAATCATCCATCCCAACTCGTTTCAACTTCACTTATGAACACAAAATCATTGATTGCTGCAGCCCTCCTAACTCTTGGATCAACAGTTGCTTCCAAAGCTGAATACTACCCTGAAGAAAATATCCTGGGCAGCGTCGGACTCATGCTCGGAGGAGGATACCTCGAAGAAGCCGATACCGGATACCTCTTCGGACAATTGCGCGGCACTTTCTATTCCGACCAAAATTTTTCTCATACCGCATTTATCGAAATCTTAGGACACGGAGATGATGTACTCGTCCCTTTCGATATTGGAGGCTCCATCGTCACCGAAAGCGCTGATCTGACATTTATCAACGTCACCGCAAACTATGAACTCGAAGCCAAACTCGGTGGCCCCTTCTCGGTCTACGCTGGTGCCGGAGCCGGATTCGAATTCATCTCTCTCGATGACCGCTTTGACGTCTCCATCGATGTCGACGCCAACTTTGTCGCTCAAGCCTTTCTTGGACTCCGAGTCAACTTCGACTCAGGGCTCTACGGACAAATCGGAGCGCGATATCTCACCCGCGACGACTTTGAAATTTTAGGGGGCACGTTTCTCACCGACGACTCATGGAGCTTCGAAGCTGGTTTCGGGTTTCGATTCTAAAAAAATAACCAAGAGCTCCACTCTCACAAAGGCGGGAATCTCACTCGCCTTTTTTCTTACCAAATTTCGCCACAAACCTCCGCTTCTGCTCCCCAGCATCCGCCCCATCACAATGATTTCCCAACATCCCCCTGGGATCCAATTCTAACACCTTCTCAAAACTTCCCTCAAAATACTGAGCACACGTATTCAAAAAGAACCACGGCTCCATGGCACCCAACCTCCCATTTGCAAATAAATCACCCGCAAACAAAATCCCAACCCGCTCGCTATAGAACCCACAATGCCCCCGCGTATGACCCGGCAAATGCACCACCCGCAAACCACCCCATAAATCCAATATCTCCTCATTTTCAATCTCAAGATCCAACTCCACTCCCTGAAAACCAAAAAGTAATCGCCCCATCCACTCCAAACACCCACAAATTCGACTCCACCCACGATACCGATACCTCCCCACAAAATGCTCGTTATCACCCCCATGCCCATAAACCTTCGCTCCACTTCTCTCCACAATTTCTCGAATATTCAACGTATGATCCAAGTGCCCATGAGTCGCCACGACAGCCCTCACCTCTTCCCACCCCCGACCTTTCCAATCCAACACCTCACTGCTTCAAACCACCCACAAACCCCCCATCGATAATCACTACCCCATCATCATCAAAGAGCATGTAAAAAGTCACCAACCAACCTCTCACTTGAACCAAACCTGGCAACAACTCTCGGTACACAACACACAAATCCCCTCCAATAACCGCTCAGTCAAATTCAAAGCCATTCCTCATCGACTTCAGCCACCACCCCATCCACATTCCCTCATCGCCCAATGACCGAAACCGAAGCTCTCATCGCCCTCAACCAACTCCCCAAAACAGGCCCCATCAAAATCAACCGCCTCCTCGAAAGTTTTGGATCTGCTACCAACACCCTAAAACAACCAATAGATCAACTAACAAGAGTCCAAGGAGTAGGACCCGAAATCGCAAAAATCATTCACCGCTGGCAAGATTACTGCGATCCCACCCAGGAAATTTTTCTCGCCAAAGAACGGGGTATCCAAATCCTGACCCGTGATCACGAAGACTATCCGAACGCTCTTCATGCCTATCAAGACTCACCCATCGTTCTCTATGTCTGGGGAAACCTGAAACCCCAAGATCAACAAGCCATCGCCGTTGTTGGTTCCCGCAAACTCACCCACTACGGCCGCGAAACGGCCCGCAAATTCTCCTACCAACTCGCCTCCGCTGGACTCACCATCATCTCAGGCCTCGCCCGAGGCATCGACACCGCTGCTCACGAAGGAGCCCTCGCCGCTAAAGGGAGGACCATTGCCGTGCTTGGATCCGGTCTTCTCCAAACCTATCCACCCGAAAACCTCCCCCTCGCGGAAAAAATTTCCGAAGACCAGGGCGCCGTCATCTCCGAATTCCCCCTCCAAACCTCCCCAGACAAACAAACCTTCCCCCAAAGAAACCGTATCGTCGCCCACTGGGCTCAGGCTCTCCTCGTCGTCGAATGCCCCAGCCGCTCAGGCTCCCTCATCACCGCCAACCTCGCATCCGACGCCGGCAAACAAATCTACGCCGTCCCAGGCCCCATCGACCGCCCCCACTCCGCCGGCTGCCACGACCTCATCCGCGACGGAGCCACCCTCGTCACCGATGGCTCTCAAATCCTCGACGATTTTTCTCATCTCTCCTTCAATTCCCCCAGCATCGACGCACAGCCTTCGCCTCCCGAAACATTCCTAGATCTCACCAAAGACGAAAACACCGTCTTCTCGGCTCTCTCAAGCCAAGAACAAGCCATTGACGACCTTGTCCACAAAACCTCTCTCCCCGCCCACCAAGTCTCAGTCATTCTCATGAAGCTCGAACTACGCAACCTCATCCTCAACCTCCCCGGTCAACGCTCTCGAAGACGCTAAAATTCTCCCCTCCCGAAAGAAAATCCTTCCCAACCCCCCCTCCTCACGCTAGGTCCGGCCCGTGTCCAAAACCTTGATCATTGCGGAAAAACCCTCGGTCGCTACCGATCTTTCCAAAGCTCTCGCCAAAACCCTCGGCAAATTCGAGAAGAAGGGGAAATCCCGGGATTCCCAATATTTCGAGAACGATCAAGCCATGATCACCTCAGCGGTCGGACACCTCATCGAACTCAAAATGCCCACCGGCCCCAACGGAAAAAATCTCCCCTGGAAATTCGACGTCCTCCCCGCCATTCCCTCCGACTTTGCCCTTCAACCCATCGAACAATCAGAAGGCCGACTCAAACACGTCCTCTCCCTTGCCCGAAAAAAAGACGTCACCGAAATCGTCAACGCCTGCGATGCCGGCCGCGAAGGTGAACTCATTTTCCAATACATCATTGACTACGGAAAAATCCAGAAACCCGTCAAACGACTCTGGATGCAGTCCATGACCACCTCCGCCATCCAGCAAGCATGGGGCAACCTCCGCTCCGGCTCCGAAATGTCCGACCTTGCCGACGCCGCTAAATGCCGATCCGAATCCGATTGGCTCGTCGGCCTTAACTCCACCCGTGCCCTCACCTGCTTCCGCTCCAGACACGGCGGATTCAACATCACCGCCGCCGGCCGCGTCCAAACCCCCACCCTTGCTATCCTCGCCAAACGAGAAAACGAAATCCAAGCTTTCAAACCCACCCCCTACGCCGAAGTCCACGCGAATTTTGAAGTCTCAGCCGGTGAATACCCTGGCAAATGGGTCGACCTAGAGTTCAAAAAAGACGAAGCCAACCCACACGGCCGAGCCGAACGGATCTGGGACAAAGAACGAGCCAGACTCATCAGCCAACGCTGCGAAGGCAAAACCGGCACCGTCACCGAGCAAAAGAAACCCACCAAACAAATCGCCCCCCAACTCTACGACCTCACCACCCTCCAAAGAGAAGCCCCCTTCACTGCCAAAAACACCCTCGCCCTCGCACAAACCCTCTACGAGCGGCACAAAATGATCACCTACCCCAGAACCGACTCCCGATACCTTCCCGAAGACTACCTCCCCAACGTCAAAGACATCGTCAAAGAGATCGCCAACTCATCCTCCGAACTCGCCGACTGGGCCCAAGACGCCATCAAAAACGATCGCCTTAACTTCCAAAAACGAATCTTTAACAACGCCAAAGTCTCAGACCACTTCGCCATCATCCCCACCGGACGAGTCGTCAAGCTCGATGACGCCGCCGCGAAGCTCTACGATATGATCCTCAAGCGCTTCCTCGCCGTCTTCTTCCCCCACGCCGAATTCGAAGTCACCAAACGCCTCACCACCATCGACCACGGAAGCGAACAAGACACCTTCCGTACCGACGGCAAGATCCTCGTCACCCCAGGCTGGCTCGCCGTCTACGGCCGTAAACCAGGTGTCGGCGCTGGTAAAGACGAACTCTGCACCGTCAACGAAGGCGAAACCGCCAAAACCCTCGAAATCGAACTCCTCGAAAAAGAAACCAACCCACCCGCCCGCTTCACCGAATCCACCCTCCTCTCCGCCATGGAAGGAGCCGGTAAACTTGTCGATGACGACGAACTCCGCGAAGCCATGGCCGAACGTGGACTTGGAACCCCTGCCACCCGAGCAGCCACCATCGAAGGACTCATCCGCCAAAAATACCTCACCAGAGACGGACGCGAACTCATCGCCACCGGCAAAGGGCTCCGCCTCATCCAACTCCTCCAAGAAATGGAAATCAAACCCCTCACCAGCCCGTCCATGACCGGCGACTGGGAAGCCAAACTTCGCCGCATGGAAAAAGGTGAACTCCCTCGCGACAGCTTCATGTCCGAGATTAAAGACTTCACCGAAAAAGTCGTCACCAAAGCCCGTACCCACTACGAAGAAATCATCTCCCGCCCCTTCCCCGACCTCAAAACCCCTTGCCCAAATTGCGGCGCTCCCGAACTCAAACAAACCGATGCCACCTACGAATGTCGCGAACCCGACTGCGGATTCCGAATTACGAAATACATCGCAGGAAGACATCTTACTGAGGAAGAAGCCCACATCCTCTTCACCACGAAATTCCTCGAACAACGAGAAGGCTTCGTCTCACGCTTCAACCGCCCCTTCGAAGCCGCTCTCGAACTCACCCAACAAGTTTCCAAAACTGGCAAAAAAGGAAAATGGAAGACCAACTTCGTCTTCGACTCAGACCTAGAAACCGCCGAAGATCTCACCGAAGATCAACTCGTCAAAGAACTCACCCTCGCCACTGGTAAAACTGCCAAACTCTACGCAACCGAAAAAGCCTTCCTGGTCCCCGACCTCGTCACCAAAGACGCCCCGGATGGATTCCGCCTCGGCAAAACGATTCTCCAGAAAGAACTCACCACCGCCGACGTCGAAGACATGCTCACCAAAGGGAAGACCAAGCTTCTCCCTGGATTCGTGTCTAAAAAAACCAAACGCGCCTTCGCCGCTCACCTCACCCTCGATCTCGAAACCGCAAAGATCGGATTCGAATTTGCTCCGCGAAAAGCCGCCAAAAAAGGAGCCAAGAAAGCCGCTAAAAAATCGACCGACGAATAATCAACTCTGAAACCTCCCTCAATTCCGGAGTTTACCAAATCAGCGACTCTCTCGGCTTCGCGCGAAACTCCATGCCAAGAGACCCACTAGAACCAACCCTGCCACCCCCGGCTCTGGTACCGCGTCATCATAAACAAACCCTTCACTGAAAAAGACCCAACCAACATCTTCAGTGATATGATTTCGCTCCGTATCAAAACTTGTATCCTCATCGATATATAACTGCACTCCAGACGAATTCAGCGTCCCACGTCGAATCAACCCACCATTGTTTCCATTCCTCGAGTTCATCGACGCCACCCCCACCGGCGTCCCTGTAAAGTTCTGCGCAAACGACACATTCTCTCCTCCATCTGCCCAACCATCCACTGCATCATCCGCCCTGCCAAAATCAAAAAAGATATCCGTTCCATCCAAATCAAACATTCCAGTCCCCTGCTCCACCGCCAACCAACCAATCGTCTCCGAAACAATCCCCGCCCCCGGATCTCCCGTCCCAGTCTCCAACCTCTCCAACGAAACATCAAAGCCGGTCTCATCCGCATTTCTGACTCCCACAGACAAAAACGGATCAGGATTCCCCGACGCCGTCAGCCCAGGGGTATTGTTAATCGTCTGCAGCCCCAACAACAATGCAGGATCATTGTTATAGGCATTCGCATAATCAACCGAATCCCATGTCCCCTCAGATGAAAACGAAGAAGGCCCACCAATCGCATCCGCCGTATCGATTGACCCAGCCGTGATCACCGTCCCATCCGGCAACACAATCTCCCCCGGCCTCACCGCAATAAACGACACGTTCGTCATTTCCACATGTTGACCATCGAAACTCTCTGGCTCCGTAATCAACGAACTAAAACCACCCTCATCCACATCAAAGATTCGAATCAATGCCGTATCTCCGCCCTCATTCGTCGTTAACGCAAAAACCAATGGCACCTCGTCCATCGTCACTCCAAATTCTACCCGCTGAGGATTTTGGTCATCAAAGGTCGAGGTCGCATTATAAGTCCCAACCACCATACTCACCGCTCCCCGACCCCCAGCTGTAAAAATCAGCCAAACACCCATCCAAATCCAATACTTTAGCTCAAAGAACTTTATCCCGCACTCGATAATCTAGCATTCTAAACCACTTGAGTCCAATGGTTTTCAAGCTAAGAACTCAATCCTGCCTGGAAAAACATCCATCCAGAGATACTCTACCTCTCAAATGGAACAAGAAATCTCCTGCCCCCACTGCGGCGAATCCTTCCTAGCCCCCATCCTCTCCACCCAAGAATACTCCTCAGAAATGGACTGCGACTGCGAAATCTGCTGACGCCCGATCACCCTCGTGGTCGACGAGGCCGGCAACATCCAAGCCTTTCCCGCATAAATCCTCCTCCACAAAATTAACACGTGCCTCCTCCAATTTCTCGATTAACCTGACCACGTGACTCAAACCACTACCGTCCCCGACTCTAGCGGACATTTCGGCAAATTTGGCGGCTGCTTTGCGCCCGAAACCCTCATGACCCCACTCGACGACCTCGTCGAAGCCTACGAAAACGCCAAAGCTGACCCGAAATTTCAAGCCGAACTCGACCTCCTCCTCCGCGACTACTGTGGCCGACCCACCCCGCTATACTTCGCCGAACGATGGACCGAAACCCTTGGCGGCGCAAAAATTTACCTCAAACGCGAG